>NZ_JBSGVD010000007.1:0-150915 GCF_053608285.1 Nocardia sp. NPDC055053
GACCGGGCCACCGCCGTCGGTGCCTACTTCTTCGACGAGGCGAGCTTCTTGTCCTCGCCCTTCTTCGCCGGCTTCTTCTTCGAGTGCGACTTCGGTTCGGCGCCATTGGTATGGGCGCCACCGGTCGACGCGACGGCGGTGACGACCAGATCGTCGTCCGCGGTGTCGACATTCACCGTCGCTCCCGGTTCCAGACCGCCGTCGAGCAGCAGCCGCGAGATCCGGTTGTCGAGTTCCTTCTGCACTGTGCGGCGCAACGGCCGGGCGCCGAACTCCGGCTGGAAACCCCGGTCGCCCAGCCAATCCACCGCCGACTCGCTGATGTCGAGCTCGATGTCCTGGGCGGCGAGCATGCGCCGGGTCTTGTCCAGGATCAGGTTCACGATCCGTTCCAGCTGCGACTTGTCGAGCCGGTGGAACACCACCGTCTCGTCGATGCGGTTGAGGAACTCCGGCCGGAAATGCTGCTGCAGCCGTTCCATCAGCTGCGGTGTGATCGCATCCAGATCGCCCTCCGGGGCCTTCAAGATCAGGTCCGAGCCGATGTTGGAGGTCATGATGACGATCGTGTTCTTGAAATCGACGGTGCGGCCCTTGGAATCGGTGACCCGGCCGTCGTCGAGCAACTGCAACAGCACGTTGAACACATCCGGGTGGGCCTTCTCGACCTCGTCGAACAGGATCACCGAGTACGGCTGCCTGCGCACCTTGTCGGTGAGCTGCGCCGCGTCGTCGTAGCCGACATATCCGGGCGGTGCGCCGACGAGGCGGGACACCGTGTGCTTCTCCTGGAACTCGCTCATGTCGAAGCGGATGAGCCGGTCCTCGTCGCCGAAGACGGCCTCGGCCAGGGCTTTCGCGAGTTCGGTCTTGCCGACACCGGTCGGTCCGAGGAACAGGAACGAGCCGATCGGCCGGTTCGGATCCTTGAGCCCGGCCCTGGCGCGGCGCACCGCCTCGGCCACCGCGACGATCGCCTCGTCCTGCCCGATCACCCGCTTGTGCAGCACGTCCTCGAGCTGGAGCAGGCGCTGCTTCTCCTCGGCGGTGAGATCCGCGACGGGAATACCGGTCTGCCGGGAGATCACCTCGGCGATGTCGACGACCTCGACCTCGGGCTCACCCGCCCGCATGCCGGATTCCTCGAGTTCTTCCTCCTTGGCCGCGATATCGGCCTTGATCGCGGTGGCCTTCTCGTAGTCCTCGTTGTCGACCGCGGCGTCCTTCTCCCGGTACAGCCGCGCGATCTCCTCGTCCTTGGCCTTCGCCGCCGGATCGGGCGTGCCCGAACGCAGCCGCACCCTGGCACCGGCCTGATCGATCAGATCGATCGCCTTGTCGGGCATGAACCGATCGGTGATGTAGCGATCCGAGAGCTGGGCCGCCGCGATCAGCGACTCGTCGGAGTAGCGCACCTGATGGTGCTCCTCGTAGACATCGGCCAGCCCACGCAGGATCTCGATGGTGTCCTCCACCGAGGGCTCCGAGACCATCACCGGCTGGAACCGGCGCTCGAGCGCTGCGTCCTTCTCGATGTACTTGCGGTACTCGTCGATCGTGGTCGCTCCGACGACATGCAGTTCACCGCGGGCGAGCGCGGGCTTGAGCAGGTTGCCCGCGTCCATCGAGCCCTCGCCGCCGCCACCGGCGCCGACGATGGTGTGCAGCTCGTCGATGAAGACGATCAGTTCGTCCTTGTGCGCGCGGACCTCGTCGAGGATCTTGGTCAGCCGCTCCTCGAACTCGCCGCGATACTTGCTGCCCGCGACCAGCGTGCCGACGTCGAGCGCGATGACGCGGCGGTCGGCGAGGGTGGACGGCACGTCGTTGTTGACGATCCGCTGCGCCAGCCCCTCCACGATCGCGGTCTTGCCGACACCGGGGTCACCGATCAGCACGGGATTGTTCTTGCGCCGCCGGGACAGGATCTCGATCGTCTGCTCGATCTCCTCCGCCCGCCCGACGACCGGGTCGACGAGCCCCTCACGGGCCTCCGCGGTGAGATCGCGGCCGTATTCGTCCAGGGTGGGGGTGTCGGTCTGCTGCCGGCGCTTGGCCGGGGCGCCGGTGGTCGCCGGGCCGGACGTGTTGCCGCTCTGGGTGGCGGCGATGCCCGCCATCAGCGCCTGGGCCGCCGCGGAGTCGGGGAGCGAGGCGATGCCGAGCAGGACGTGCTCGGGGCCGATGTAGCTGCTGCCGGACTGCGCTGCCTGCCGCTGGGCGGCGCGCAGCGCCAGCTTGGTGCCGGGGCTGAGGGTGATGTCGGCGAGGTCGTCTTCGCTGGGCGAACCGGTGTCGAGGTATTCCTGCATCTGCTCGGCAACCTGGTCGGGGTCGAGGCTGAGCTCGGCGACGATGCTGCGGCCCGGCTCGGCTTCGGTGGCGGCGTAGAGCAGATGCTCGGGCGTGATCTCGGGATTGCCCCACTCCTGGGCGGCCTCGCGCGCCGAGCCGATCAGCAATTTGGCGTTGTCGGTCATGAGTCTGCCCAGGTCGATGCGCTGCACGGGTGGCTTCGCCGACATTCCTGAGCCGAAGAATCGCTGGAAGATGTCATCGAAAGAGTTCATCGAACTACCTGGCCAGCTCGCTGTCATGTCCACACCTCTTCGCTCGTCGTGCCGCTCTCGCGGCGACTCATGCAGATCGGGTCGGTACTGCCAGCAATACTTCGGCATCCCCGGGTGGGGTGCAAGCAATTGGAGAGTTTCACATCTGCGACGTCGTGAGGTGTGGCGCGCAAACCAAAGTCCGGCCGAAGCGGTCCCGAACCACCGGTTTTGTCTGATTCTTGATCGAGGAGCGGCACGGACGGGTAGCGTGACGACCCGCGCCACGGTATCGATCGCGGCGCCCATATTTGCCCGCCGACCGACTGGTCGAACAGGCCGACGGGAAGAGCACGGAGTTTGGTCAACGACGTCATCGATGTCAGCGCGGATTTCACGATCGCGCGGCAATCACTGTGGGATGTGCTGCTGGATCCGCAGAGCTATCCGCGGATGTTCACCGGCATCGGCGGTTGCGAACGGGTCGAGCGACCCGACGGGTCGGTGGTGTGGCAGGTGCGGGTCGGGTCGGCCGCGGCGGGGATCGAGACGCACGAGTTCGTCCTCGTGATCGGGCGCTGGTACGAGAGTTTCGAATTGCGCAGCCCGGCGCTGGGCAGCTTCGCCTCGGTCCGGTTGCGCGGCGACGAGCAGCGCACGCGCCTCGACATCACCCTGTTCGCCGCGGCCAGAGTGCACCCGCTGCTCGGTGAACGCGGCAACTCCACGGTCACCGACTGGGTGAAGGCGGGTCTGCGCCGCACCGCCGACGTCATTTCGGGCACCAGATCCTCGGTGGTGGTCAACGCCGAACGCTCGATGATCCGGCGCAATGCCGGGGTGGCACGCAGCATCGCGGCGACCGGGCTGATGCGTCCCGAACCCATCTCGATGATGAAACAGCTTCGCTCCCTGTCGAAGTGGGGTTTCAATCTGGCGGGCGGGTATGCCGCGGGCGCGGCGCACGCGCCGGATCGGCTCGCGCTGATCGACGCCAGGGGCACCCGCACCTTCGCCGAGGTCGACACCAGATCCACCGCGCTGGCGGGGGCGATGCACGCGCTGGGTCTGCGCGCGGGTGACGCCATCGGCCTGCTGTCGCGCAATCACGCGGGCATGGTCGAGACCATGGTCGCCGCGGGCAAACTCGGCGTCGACGTGGCGCTGCTCAATGCCGGACTGTCCGGGCGGCGGATCGAGGAGATCGTGCAGCGGCATCGGCTCAGCGCGGTCTTCGTCGACGGGCCGCTGGAAACGCTGATCCGCTACCTGCACAGCGACGTTCCGCGAATCACCACCGACGATCTGCCGCCGGACCCGGATCGCACGACGGTCGACGGCCTGATCGCGTCGGGAAACGACGACTTCCCGGTGCCCGCGCATCCCGGCAGGCTGATCGTGCTCACCTCGGGCACCAGCGGTTCGCCCAAGGGTGCGCGCCGTCCGCACGCCAAGGGCTTCGGCACGATCGCCGCGCTGCTCTCGCGGATTCCGCTGCGGGTCGAGGAGGTCCTGCTGATCCCGGCGCCGCTGTTCCACACCTGGGGCCTGGCCGGATTGCAGCTGAGCACCGCGCTGCGCGCCACCGTGGTGCTCACCGACGGCTTCGACGCCCTCGACTGCCTGCGGGCGATCGCCCAGCACCGGATCACCACCTTGATCGTGGTCCCGACCATGGTCGAACGCCTGCTCGACGTGCCGGGTGACGTGCGCGCGAGCTTCGACCTGTCGAGCCTGCGGCACGTCGTCAGCTGCGGCGCCCCACTGGCCGGAGCCACCGTGCTGCGCTTCCTCGACACCTTCGGTGACGTGCTCTACAACGTGTACGGCTCGACCGAGGTCTCCTGGGCCAGCGTCGCCACCCCCGACGACCTGCGCGTCTCGCCGACCACCGCGGGCCGCCCGCCGCTGGGCACCCGCGTGGCCGTGCTCGGTCCCGACCTGCGGCCGGTGCCGGTCGGCGCTACCGGGCACATCTTCGTCGCCAATCACATGCTCTTCGACGGCTACGTGAACGCGGCCCCGCCGGAGGAGGCCGACGGCATGCTCGACACCGGCGACCTCGGCTATCTCGACGCCGCGGGCCGGTTGTTCGTGGCGGGCCGCGACGACGAGATGATCATCTCCGGCGGCGAGAACGTCTTCCCGCGCCCCGTCGAGGAAGCCCTGGCGAACCTGCCGCAGATCACCGAGGTGGCCGTCGTCGGTGTCCCCGACCGGGAATTCGGTCAGCGGCTGGCCGCCTTCGTGGTGAAACGTGAAGGGGCCGGCCTGGATTCGGACATGGTGCGCACCTACATCCGCAACCGGCTCAGCCGCTTCTCGGTCCCGCGCGACGTGACGTTCCTCAACGCCCTGCCGCGCGGGGAGACCGGCAAGATCCTCAAGCGGGTGCTGGTGCGACCGGAATCAGCGCTGAGCGAGTAGCTGCCGCAACGCCCGCTCGATCGCCGTCGAGGCCTCGGCGCCGGACAGTCCGCGCCGGTCCTGCAAGTGGTGGCGCATCGGCCAGGCCAGCGTGCCGTCGACCAGGTCGAGCAGTGCCTCGTCGATCGTGCCGTCGGGCCGGGTCAGTTCGGGGGCGAACAACGCGGCCAGCACCGCGCGGATGCGTTCGTCGGTGCGCCGCATGCGCGCGTCGATCGCGGTGACCGACCGTGACTCCTGCAGACCGGGCAGGCGCGGCGTGCGCTGGAGCTCGAAGATCGCACCACTCTGCCGCACCGCGATCGCGATCCGCTCGGCCGGCGGCAGGCCGGGATCCGGCGTCACCAGGCACGCCTCCACCGTGGCGGACTGGTAGTCGGTCGCGGCGGCGAGCAGGGCATCGCGGTCGGCGAAGTGCACGAAGATGCTGCGCTCGGAAGTGCCTGCCCGAGAAGCGATCTCGCGGGTTGTCGGCGCGAAATCGCCCTCGGTGATCGCGGCCAGCAGACCCACGATGATGGCTTCGCGCGTCTTCGCCGGATCGCGGCGCCGCCGTGGCGGACGCGCCCCTGGCTCGTCCGCCGCTTCGACCTCGTGCCCAGACCTCATCGGCCCATCACAGCACAGACCGCCCCTGTCCCGCCTACTCGCTCGGCTGCGGCGCCGTCCGGTTCATCACCGAGTGCGTGCGCGAGTAGCCGAAGTAGACGACCAGACCCACCACCAGCCAGGCCAGGAACCGCAGCCACGTCTCCCACGGCAGCGAGTAGATGAGATAGGCCGAGAAGCCGATGCCGATCAGCGGGATCACCGGCATGAACGGCAGCCGGAACGAGCGCGGCGCGTCGGGCCTGGTGCGCCGCAAGACGATCACCGCGACGCACACCACGATGAAGGCCATCAGGATGCCGATATTGGTGAGCTCGGCGACGGTGTTGATCGGCAGCACACCGGCCAGGATCGCCGCGCCGACACCGACGATCCAGGTCACCCTGGTCGGCACCTTGCGGGTCGGGTGGGTCTTGGCGAACCACTCCGGCAGCAGCCCGTCACGGCTCATCGCGAACCACACCCTGGTGACGCCGAGCATGAAGGTGAGCACCACGGTGACGATGCCGACGATCGCGCCGACGGCGATGATGTTGGCGACGCCCGGCATCCCGACCGACTCGAACGCGGTGGAGAAGCCGCTGGTCGGGCTGATCTCGGTGTACTTCTGCATGCCGGTGAGCACGAGCGTGGCCAGCACGTAGAGCACCATCGCGATGGCCAGCGAGTAGATGATCGCCTTGGGCAGATGCTTGCGCCCGTCGATCGATTCCTCGGCCGCGGTACTCATCGCGTCATAGCCGAACACCGCGAAGAACACCGTCGCCGCACCCGTCCACACCGCACCGACGCCGAACGGGAAGTACGGGTCGTAGTTGGCGCTGTCGATGTGGAACACCCCGAGCACCACGATGAGCACCACCAGGGCGACCTTGATCCCGACCGCGATCGTCTCGAACCGGCCGACACTGCCGATCCCGCGCGAGAGCACCCACGCGGTGCCGAGGCAGAACAGCACCGCGAACAGGTCGACGACCCGCCCGTCTCCGGTGTCCGGCGCGCCGAGCATCCACTCCGGCAGGGTCAGCCCGACCTGGTCGAGCAGGAACCCGAAGTATCCGGACACACCGATGGCGACCACCGCCGCGACCGCGATGTATTCCAGCAGCAGATCCCAGCCGATGAACCACCCGGCCAGCTCGCCGAGCGAGACATAGCCGTAGGTGTAGGCCGAGCCCGCCTTGGGCACCATGCCGGCGAACTCGGCGTAACACAGCGCCGCCGCCGCGCTGGCCACACCGGCGATCAGGAACGAGATCAGCACCGCGGGCCCGGTCACCGAATGGGCGACCGATCCGGCCAGGGTGAAGATGCCCGCGCCGATGATGCCGCCGACGCCGATCGCGGTCAGCTGCCACAGCCCGAGCGACTTGGCGAGGCGTTCGTCGCCGGGGATCTCGTCCTCGACCTCGACGAGCGGTTTGCGGCGCAGCATCTGGGTCCGCAACTCTGCGAAAGACATTCGCGTTCCTTTCGTCGGCGCACACCGCCGCGTCGCGATGTACGCGCCGACCTCCACCGGGAGGCTCAGCCGAGTACACCGCCACGTCGGTCCCGCCGGCGCCGAGAGTGAATATTGTTCAGCGGCGGTGGCCGGATGGATACCTGGTCGTCACCCCCGCCCGCCGACGAGAGCGCGCAGGAAGAACCCCAGGTTGGCGGGCCTTTCGGCCAGTCTGCGCATGAAATACCCGTACCACTGGTCACCGTAGGGGACGTACACGCGAACGTGGTTGCCCGCGTCGGCGAGTCGCTGCTGTTCGTCGGCGCGGATGCCGTAGAGCATCTGGTACTCGTATTCCTCGGTCTTGCGCTGCGCCGACTGCACCGCGACCCCGGCCGCCGCGATCACCGCCGGGTCGTGCGAGGCGATCATCGGATAGCCCGAGCCCGCGGTCAAGATCGCCAGACAGCGCAGATACGACGCGTCGACCTCGGCCCGGTCACGGAAGGCCACCGACTCGGGTTCGTCATAGGCGCCCTTGCACAACCGGATTCGCGACGCAGGGTCGGCCAGCGCACGGCAGTCCTCCTCGGTGCGGCGCAGGTAGGCCTGCAGCACCGTGCCCAGCCAGGGGAAGTCGGCGCGCAGGTCGCGCACGATGGCCAAGGTCGAGTCGGTGGTGGTGTGGTTCTCGGCGTCGACGGTCACCCAGATGCCCGCGGCCTCGGCGGCGGTACAGATCTGGTGCGCGTGCCCGCGGGCGACCGCGTGCCCGTCACGCGGCAGCGCCTGGCCCAGTGCCGAGAGCTTGACCGAAACCTCCAGCGGCCGAACAGCTCCCGTCGCGACATCGGCCTGGGGGAGTCGGCCGAGCGCGGCGATCAGCGCGTGGTAATGCCCGACGGTGGCTTGCGCGCCTGCCAGGTCGGTGGTGTCCTCGCCGAGATAGTCGATGCTGACGAAACGGCCGGTGCGCAGCAGGGTTTCGGCCGCTCGCACCGCGTCGACCTCGGTGGTGCCCGCGACGAAGCGGGCGACCACATCCCGGCTGACCGGCAGCCGGGTGATGGTCTGTTCCAGCCGCGGCGAGCGGGCGGCGGCGAGCATGGCCGAACGCAACACCGCCGACATCAGCGGGTCTCCGTCTCGGGCGCCTGGTGCGGATAACGGTGGTCGGTGGGTGGGGTGAAGGTTTCCTTGATGGTGCGGGCCGAGGTCCAGCGCACCAGGTTCTGCGCCGAGCCCGCCTTGTCGTTGGTGCCCGAGGCGCGTCCGCCGCCGAACGGCTGCTGCCCGACGACCGCGCCGGAGGGTTTGTCGTTGATGTAGAAGTTGCCCGCGGCGAAGGTGAGCCGCTCGGTCGCCGCGGTGATCGCGGCGCGGTCCTCGGCGATGATCGAACCGGTCAGGCCGTAGGCGCTGCCGCGGTCGACGAGGTCCATGGCGTCGGTGAAACCGGCCGGGGTGCTGTCGTCGTAGACGTGCACCGCCAGGATCGGGCCGAAGTACTCGGTGTGGAAGATCTCGTCGGCGGGATCGTCACCGACGACGACGGTCGGTTCGACGAACCAGCCGACGCTGTCGTCGGCATGACCGCCCGCGACCACGGTCAGTCCCGGTGTCGCCTTTGCCCGCTCCAGCGCCGCGGTATTGCGGGCGAACGCGCGCCGATCGATCAGTGCCCCACCGAAATTCGTGAAATCGGTGACGTCGCCGTAGCGCAGCGCCGAGGTCTGCTCGATCAGGTCCTCCGACATCGCCGCCCACACCGAGCGGGGGACGAACGCGCGCGAGGCCGCCGAGCACTTCTGCCCCTGGTAGTCGAACGCGCCGCGCAGCAGCGCGGTGGTGAGCACCGCGGGATCGGCCGAGGAATGCGCGAGCACGAAGTCCTTGCCGCCGGTCTCGCCGACCAGTCGCGGATAGGTGCGGTACCGGTCGAGCCGCTGCGCCACCTCGCGCCACAGGTGCTGGAAGGTGGCCGTCGATCCGGTGAAGTGGACTCCGGCCAGTCGCGGATCGGCGAGCACCATGTCCGAGATCTCCGGGCCGGGTCCGTGCACCAGGTTGATCACCCCGGGCGGCAGACCGGCGGCCTCGAGCAGCCGCATGGTCAGGTAGGCGGCCACGGCCTGCGTTCGGGCCGGCTTCCACACCACCGTGTTGCCCATCAGCGCGGGCGCGGTGGGCAGATTGCCCGCGATGGCGGTGAAGTTGAACGGCGTGACCGCGTAGACGAACCCCTCCAGCGACCGGTACTGCATCCGGTTCCACACCCCGGGCGCCGACATCGGCTGCTCGGCGAGGATCTGGCGGGCGAAGGAGACATTGAACCGCCAGAAGTCGACGAGTTCACACGGCGCGTCGATCTCGGCCTGATACGCGGACTTGGACTGACCGAGCATGGTCGCCGCCGACAGCCTCTCCCGCCACGGACCGGCGAGCAGGTCGGCGGCCCGCAGGAAGATCGCGGCCCGATCGTCGAACGACATCGCCCGCCAGGCAGGGGCGGCGGCGGTGGCGGCCTCGACCGCGGCGGTGGCCTCGGCGGCGCGCGCATTGTGCAGGGTGCCGAGCACAGCGTCGTGCCGGTGCGGTTGGACCACGTCGAATTGCTGGCCGTCGCCACGCAGGTGGCGGCCGCCGATCACGTGGTGGATCTCGGTGGGCGTCGCGGACAGGTCGGTGAGCGCGGTCTGCAGGCGTGCGCGCTCCGGGGTTCCCGGGGCGAAGGTGCCGACCGGTTCGTTGACCGGCGGCGGAGTGGTCGCGATGGCGTCCATGAAGGCGGCTCCTGCGTCGTGGTGTGGTGCGGGATGTGACGTAGTCAACACCGATGCGCGGCGGGCATAATCGTCTGATCGGATGAAGAACCATCCCAGCCTTTGTCTGATCGGCTAAAGATCGGAGGTGTGCGATGCCGGACGGGGCCACCACGCTCGGCGAACTGCTCGCTGCGCTCGACCGCACTGTCGCCACCCTGGTCGACGCACCGGCGGGAGAGTCGGTGCCGGTCCGTTCGGTCGCCCTCGCCGAGACCGCCGATCTGCCCGAGCACCTCGAGACCGAGGGCCCGCTGCCGGAGATGTATCTGCTCGTCGGAGTCGACGCCGACGCCACCGAACGGTGGCTGCGCGAGGTCACCGCCCGCGATCCCGGCCAGCGGCCGCGCGTGCTGATGACCAAGAGCGCCGACGACTCGCCCGCGGTGCGCGCCGCGGCCGCCGACGCGGGCATCGCGCTGGTGCACCTGCATCGGCAGGCCCGCTGGGATCAGGTGTTCCCGCTGGTGCGCCGGATGCTGGCCCGCTCACCCGGCCAGCGCGCCGCCGCCGGCGACCACGACCTGCTCGCCCCCGATACCGACCTGTTCGGGCTGGCGCAGGTGGTCGCCAAGGAGACCGGCGGCATGGTGTCCATCGAGGACCCGCAGTCGCACGTGCTCGCCTACTCCGCCTCCGACGCCTCCGCCGACCAGTTGCGCATCCGGTCCATTCTCGGCAGGGAGGGTCCGAGCGACTACCTGCGGATCCTGCGCGAGTGGGGTGTGTTCGACCGGGTGCGGCGCAGCGACGAGGTCGTCGACGTGCCCGACCATCCCGAACTCGACATCCGCCGCCGCCTCGTGGTCGGCATCCGGCGCGGCACGCCGGCTCGCATGCTCGGCACCATCTGGCTGCAACAGGGCGACCAGCCGTTGCGTCCCGACGCGGCGCAGGTGCTGCGCGGCGCCTCGGCGGTCGCCGCGCGGATCATCGCCCGCGGCCTGGACGCCCCGTCGACCGAGGCGCTGCTGGTGCGCAGATTGTTCGGCGCGCACGGTGACGGGGTCGACGTGCCGTCGGTGGCCGCCGCGCTGAACCTGCCCGCCGCGGGTCCCGCCGCGGTGATCGGCATCGCGGCGATCGGGCCCGCCGCCGCACTGGCGGCATCGAGCGGACTGATTCGTCTGCACGCCAGTGCTTTCCGGGACGACTCGGTGACCGAGGCGATCGGCGACCGCGTCTACATCCTGCTGCCGTCCTACCATTCCGAACGCGGCGTCGGCTCCTGGGTGCGCCGTCTCGTCGCGCAGCTGGAGCAGGCGCGGGGCCTGGTGGTGCGGGCCGCCGTCGCCGCGCCCGTGGCCGGGCTGACCGCGGTCGCGGGCGCCCGCGCCGAGGTCGACCGGGTCCTGGACAGCCCGGCCGCCGCGACGGCGGGCGGCCGGGTCAGCACGCTGGCCGAAGCGCGGACCGCGGTGCTGCTGGCCGAGATCGTCGACCTCATCCGCGACCGTCCGCACCTGCACGATCCGCGCCTGGCCGCACTCGACGACTACGACCGCGAGCACGCCGCGGAGCTGCGCGTGTCGGTGCGGGCCTACCTGCGGGCACATGGTGAGGTGAGTGCGGCGGCGTCCGCCCTGCGCGTGCACCCGAACACCCTGCGCTACCGGTTGCGCCGGGTGGAAGCGGTGCTCGGTATCGATCTGGCCGATCCGGCGGACCGGCTGTTGCTGGAGATCCAGCTGGCCGCTGTCCCGATTGCTCAGCCGTAATTCAGCTATTGCAGTTATGCTGCAATAGCGGCACCCGTCGCACCGCCGGCGACGGCGGAAATGATCCCTGAGTGAGGTTGTAGTGGACGGTACGAACGCGGATCGGTTCGCAGTGTCGCGCCGCGGCGTGCTCGGTGTCGGAGCGGGTGCGGCCGCGGCGCTGGCGGTGGGCATGACGGTGAGCGGCTGCGGTGACGACGCCGCCGGAATCACGCCGTCGAAGACGCAGACCGACCCGGCGAAGGCGATCGCGGATGCCAATGCCGCGCTGGCCGACGCCCTGCCCTTCGGCGACACCGCCGACTTCGCCGACGCCGACCGTGGCTGGATCGCCTCCCTCGAACCCGGCACGGTGACCGATGCGTCGGGAAAGGTGGTGTGGGACACCGATTCCTACGGCTTCCTGGCCGGATCCTGCCCGCAGTCGGTGAATCCGAGCCTGTGGCGCCAAGCCCAGCTCACCGTGAAGCAGGGCCTCTACGAGATCGCGCCGGGGTTCTATCAGGTCCGCGGCCTCGACATTTCGAACATGACGCTGATCGAAGGCGACACCGGCGTGATCGTCATCGACCCGCTCGTCTCCGCCGAAACCGCGGCCGCCGGTCTGGCCCTCTACCGCAAGCACCGCGGAGACCGGCCGGTCACCGGCCTGATCTACTCGCACTCCCACGTCGATCACTTCGGCGGCAGCTACGGGGTCATCACGCCGCAAGACGTCGCGGCCGGCCGGTGCCCGGTGATCGCGCCGTCGGGGTTCCTCGAGCATGCCGTCGCCGAGAACGTCTACACCGGCACCGCGATGGCGCGCCGCGCCGCCTACATGTACGGCGCCGCCCTGCCGCGCGGACCGAAGGGGCAGGTGGGCGCCGGTCTCGGTCAGACCACGTCGACCGGAACGATCAGCCTCATTCCACCCACTCGCGACGTCACCCGCACCGATCAGGAGGAGATCGTCGACGGCGTGCGGATGGTCTTCCAGCTGACCCCGGGCACCGAAGCGCCGTCGGAGATGAACTTCTACTTCCCCGACCGCCGCATCCTCTGCATGGCCGAGAACGCGACGCACACCATGCACAACATCGTGACCCTGCGCGGTGCGCTGGTTCGCGATCCGCACGTGTGGGCGAAGTACCTCACCGACTCGATCAACCGCTACGGCCGCCGGTCGGATCTGGTGTTCTCGTCGCATCACTGGCCGATCTGGGGCACGGACCGGATCGTCGAATTCCTCTCGCTCCAGCGCGACATGTACGCCTATCTCAACGATCAGACGCTGCGGCTGCTGAACCAGGGTTACGTCGGCGCGGAGATCGCGGAGATGATCACGATGCCGCCCGCCATCACGGCGTCATGGTCGACGCAGGGCTACTACGGGTCGGTCAGCCACAATGTGAAGGCCGTCTACCAGCGGTACATGGGCTGGTTCGACGGCAATCCCGCCCACCTCTGGGAGCATCCCCCGGTCGAGAACGCCCGCAGGCACGTCGAAGCGATGGGTGGCGCCGCCGCGGTGCTCGCGCACGCGCAGCGGGCCTACGACGCCGCCGACTTCCGCTGGGTGGTGCAACTGGTCAACTACGTCATCTTCGCCGACCCGGCCAACGACACCGCGAAAGCCTTGCAGGCCAGTGCTTTCGAGCAGCTGGCCTATGGTGCGGAGAATGCCACCTGGCGCAACTTCTACCTCAGCGGCGCCCACGAGCTGCGGCACGGTTCCTTCGGCACCCCGACCGCAGGGAACTCCGCCTCGCTGGCCGCGGCCTTGAGCGTGGAACAGGTGTTCGACGCGATGTCGCTGCGCATCGACGGACCGAAGGCCTGGGACGTCCGGATGACCACCGACTGGCGGATCAGCGACGAGGGCGGCCGGGTTCACCGCGTCGAACTGCGCAACGGTGTGCTGGTGCACTACGACCGGTTCCCCGGGGACGAGCTGCCAGCGGCGCAGGCGACCGTGACTCTCACCCGGCCGGTACTGATCCGCGGCCTGGTCGGCGGCGGCGATCTGAAGAAGGCCGTGATGAGCGGGGACATCGTCATCGACGGTGACGCCACCGTGCTCGCGAAACTGCCCGGCCTGGTCGACAAGCCGGACCCGGACTTCGCGATCGTGACGCCGTAAGGACTAACGCTTGGCGTAGTCGGCGACACCCTGCCAGTCGAGCATCACGCAGGGTTCGTCGCCCACCACCCAGGCGTCGTGGCCGGGCGGTACCACCATGAAATCGCCGGGGCCGAATTCCTGCTGTTCGCCGTCGTCCATGACCACCATCAGTTTCCCGGACACGAGGTAGCCCATGTGCGGCGCCTGGCAGCTGTCGGTCTGGGCGATCGGCTTGACGTGCTCGGACCAGCGCCAGCCGGGTTCGAACAACGCCCGGCCCACCGGGCCACTGTCGAGGTTGACCAGATCGAGCCTGCCTTTGTCCTGCTCGAAGGGCCGGGTCTCCTCTGGGGCATCGAAATTCTTGCGGATCATGGCGGACATGACGTTCTCCTGGTCGTCCTGAGGGGCCGTCGTGTCGTGGTCCACCAGGGGCGCGTCAGCGCGCTCGGCCCGCGACGGCAGCCACCGCACAGTCAATGGTTCGCCGGTGGCCGACCATGCGCAAGAGTCGCGGGGGGCACGCGCCGCGCGGTGTCGCGGCGCATGCCCCTGACGCGTCGTCAGGCTCTACCGGTAGGCACCTCGCCCACGGCCTTCGCCGGATCGATGACACCGAAGACCTCGCCCTGTGGCGCCTGCAGAATGCCCATCCGGCCGAACGGGCTGTCGTCGGGGCCCATGATCACCGAGGCGCCCAGATCGGTGGCCTTGGCCAGGGTGCCGTCGGCATCGTCGACCTGGATCCAGGTGAGCCAGTAGGTCGGGGTGCCGAGTGCGGACGCGTCCATCATGCCGCCGACGCCGTCGGTCTGGCCGGGGAGCGCGAACGTGGAGTAGGTGAAGCTCTCGCCGTCACCGATTTCGGTGTAGTGCCAGCCGAATACGGTGTTGTAGAAGTCGTGCGCCTGGTCGTAGCCGGAGGTGTGCAGCTCGTTCCAGCAGTAGGCACCGTGCTGGTTGTAGACCTCGGCGCCGTTGTGCGCCTTGGCTTCCCAGACACCGAACACGCCGCCGGTCGGATCGGAGCCGATGAACATGCGGCCCACATCGAGGACGTCGAAGGGCGGCATGAACACCTGTCCGCCTGCCTCGGCGACCTTGTCGGCGATCTCGTCGGCGCGCTCGGCCGCGAAGTAGGTGGTCCACGCCGACGGCATCGGCATGCCGTCGGGTTTCGGGCCGATGCCCGCGGCGGGCTTACCGTCGAGCATGGCCATCAGGTAGCCCCCCGCGTCGGCGGATCCGTCCTGGATGTCCCAGCCGAACAGGGCACTGTAGAAGTCACGGGCGGCGGTGGGATCGTCGACCTGACAGTCGATCCAGCAGGGCGTGCCCTGCGGCCAAGCTTGGTCACGTGTCGGCATTGTCGAACGTCCTCCTCGGCGATGGATGGAAGCCGGCCGGAACCGCGCCGGCATGTGCCCAGTCAACCACCAGCTACCGACACCCCGCGAGCGTCCGCACGCAACCCGGCAGCCCGCTGAACTGGAACAACGCGTGTTCACTGAGACATTCCGAGCTGGCCGAGGCTCAGCGATTCAGGTCATCACCGCTGTTACAGTTTCCGCGCCGATCGTGCGGTGGCTAGGTCAACGGGAAACGAACCGGTCGGGAGCGACACTATGGCGGTTAGAGGTTCCGAACGCGGGCTCGTCCGGATGCTGGTGACGATCCTCGCGCTGATAGTCGTGCTCGGATGTGGCGGCGGACCGGCGGCGGGACAACCCGCCGACGCGCCCGCCGCGCGCTGGACGGCCCTACACGACGGGCCGGGCGCCTACCCGGAGGTCCGGGTGGAGCGCGGCGTCGAGATCACCATGAGCGACGGCGTCGTCCTGAAGGCCGACGTCTACCGACCCGCGGACGCGGCGGGGGTGATCGAGCAGAAGCCGCTGCCGACGATCGTCAGTCTCACGCCGTACTCGAAACTGATGACCGGCCTGATCGAACAGGCCGCCGCGATCCCCGGCCTGCAGGCCACCGCCGTCGACATCGTGCGCAGGCTGAACCTGTCGGCCACCCCGATCAGCGGTTTCGGCGATCTGATGCAGGCACTCGACGGCGGCATGATCCAGACGATGCTCGGCGTCGACCGCAAACTCATCGGCGGCGGATACGCCGTTGTCGTCGCCGATGTGCGCGGAACGGGTCTGTCCCAGGGCAAATGGAACACCCTCGGCGCCCGCGAGCAGCTCGACACCCGCGAGGTGATCGACTGGGCGGCGCAGCAGCCGTGGTCGAACGGGCGTATCGGCATGAGCGGCGGCTCCTACTCCGGCATCAACCAGCTGCGCGCCGCGGAGAACGCGCCCGCCGCACTGCAGGCGATCTTCCCGGTGGAGCCGGGTAGCGACCTGATGCGCGATGTGGTCGCGCCGGGCGGCGGCGTCGGCACCACCTTCCTGCCGATGTGGCTGAACTCGGTGAACCAGCTCAAGTTCGTCCCCGATGTCGCCTCGATGGCCGAAGGCACGTTCGACTGGACCTGGTTCCGCGACCGGCTCGCCGACCCGACGACCAACTTCGACCTGCTCGCCCAGGCCCTGCTCACCCCGTCGCTGTCGAACATGCCGCCGGCGCTCGACGGCGCGCTCGACGACACCTCGGCCTTCCGCGAGGCGATCATGGGGCATCCGGAAAAGGTGACCGTGCCGACCTTCGTCTACGGCGGCTGGCACGACATCTTCGCCAACAGCGCGACCAAACTCTACGAGCAGCTGCCCCTGCCCGCGGGGCACAAACAGCTCGTCGTCGGCGACACCTATCACGCCAATCCCGGTGCGGGAACGGGTGTTCCGGGCGCGCCGCCGCGGCTGGACGTGCTGCAGCGCGCCTGGTTCGACAAGTGGCTCAAGGACATCGACAGCGGCGTCGACGACTTCGGCCCCGTCACTGTCAAGCAGCAGGGCGGCAGCTGGATCACGCTGCCGGAGTTCCCGATGCCCGGTGTCACGCATCGTCGCGTCTACCTGTCCGCCGCGCCCAGCGGCAGCACCGAGGACAGCCTGCACGACGGCTCGCTCAGCGCGACCGGGCCCGCCTCCGCCGAGAACCTCACCGTCGCACCAGGTCTGAGCAACATGTGTTCGCGGGACGCGGCGCAGGGGTCGGCCGGGATGGCGGCGGCGCTGGACACCTGCGCGAAGGATTCCCGGATCGCCGAACGGAACGCGCTCACCTTCACCAGTGCGCCGCTGACCGAGCAGACGGTGATCTCGGGCCCGATCAATGTGCGGCTCAACACCGTCCACGATTCCACCGACGGTTTCTGGAACGTCACCGTCAACGATGTCGCGCCCGACGGCACCTCGACCGTGCTGACCACCGGTCAGCTGACGACGTCCATGCGGGCCATCGACGAACGGCGCAGCGCACGCTCTGTCAACGGCGATCTCACCGCCCCGTTCAACCCGCTCACCCTCGACCGGATGCTGCCCGTGGTCCCCGGCGCGCCCACCGCGATCGATGTCGCCATCATCCCGACCCAGGCCGTGCTGGCGCCAGGACACCGGCTGCGCATCGACGTCTTCGCGGGCAACGCGCCCAAGGCGCTGCCGTTCCGCCCGATGCTGAACGCGACCGGACTCGAACCCCAGCACCTGCGTCTCGACCCGGCCGACCCGAGCTTCGTCAACCTGCCCACCGACCGCCCGATTCCCTGACCGGCATCGGATCCGGGCCCGATTCGGCGTTTCCCGGACTCACCGCCCGCGCGGTATGTGAGCCTGGAGACCCGTGGTCCGGACGAGGAGGTCGATGTGGTGCAACCCGTCATCGTGGTGATGGGCGTCTCCGGGTGCGGCAAGACGACGGTGGGCGCACTGACTGCCGCGCGGCTCGACGTGCCCTATGCCGAAGGCGACGACTTCCACCCGATCGAGAACATCGAGAAGATGGCGGCGGGCATCCCGCTCACCGACGAGGACCGGTGGCCGTGGCTCGACACGGTCGCCGCCTGGCTCGGCGGGCACCAGGAGTCCGGCGGCGTCGCCGCGTGCTCGGCGTTGCGGCGCTCCTACCGTGACCGGCTGCGCCAGGGCGCGCCGAACGCGTACTTCGTGCATCTGGCCGCCACCAGGGCGGAGCTGCTGCGCCGGATGACCGGCAGGCTCGGCCACTTCATGCCGACGATCCTGCTGGACTCCCAGCTGGAGACGCTGGAACCGCTGGAACCCGACGAGGCGGGCGTGACCCTCAACGCGCTCGCGCCGCCGACCGTGCTGGTGACCGAGGCGGTCGACGCCTGGCGGGCCGCTCACCGCTGAAGCAGCGGATGCAACTGCTCGACCGGCGCCAGCAGCAGCCCGCCGCCGACGACCAGCGCCGCCAGGCACAGCGCGGTGAACACCAGCACCCACAGCAGCGCGGGCAGGTGGGTCAGCCGGGCCAGCTGATCGGCATCGGAATCGGTGCGCCCCGGCTGCCTGCGGCGGCTGCGCTGCAGTTCGATGACCGGCCGGACCGCGGCGGCCAGCAGGAACCACGCGGCCAGATAGGCGAAACCCGCCTGCAGTAGATCGGTGCCGAACCAGGACACGCCGAACACCAGGGCGCCGAGCACCGCGACGGTGAGCAGGCCGTAGATATTGCGCACCTTGACCAGCACCGCGGCCAGCATGAGCAGCGTCGCCCACAGCATCAGCGTCACCCGGCCGGTCCCGAGCAGCGCCGCGTACCCGAGCCCCAGCGCCGCCGGTGCCGGATAGCCCGCGGCCGCGGTGAGGCTCATGCCGGGACCGGTGGGCTTACCGCTGGACACGGTGAGCCCCGAGGTGTCGGTGTGCAGCGTGATCGCGTGCAGCCTGCGCCCGGTGAGCAGGGCCACCAGCGCGTGCCCACCCTCGTGGACCACGGTCACCGCCGCCCTGGTGAGCCGCCACAGCGGCCGGTAGCCGACCAGCACGAGTGCCACCGCGGCGGTGACGAGCACCAGCCACCATTCGGGCGCGGGTTGGGTGGCGAGGAGACGATCGAGCAGCGAGCTGGCGGATCCGGTGTTCACCGCCGCACTTTAGCTGTCCACGGCGTCGGGCGTGCGCTCGCGCGAGACCTGCGACGGGAGCGGATGATCGGGCTCGAGGGCGGGCAGGCCGTCGATGCTGACGGAGTTGTCGCCCGCGATGCGGCGGGCGAAGTCCGCGTCGGTGCGGCGCGTGTGCGCCTCGTCGAGAATCGAGCGTTCCTCGACGAGCTCGAGGTAGGGGACCGACCAGCCGCACGAGTCGGCGACGCGGTCCACCGAGACCGCGACGACCGCGCGGATGCCGGTGTGCCCGGTACCGAAATGATTACGCAGCGTGGCGAATTCGGCCGAGTCGGGACGGACGACGCGGCCGGTGCCGAACAGGCGCAGGATGCGGGCGGTCCGGGTGAACGAGCAGAACATCACGGTGATCCGGCCGTTGTCGCGCAGGTGCGCGATGGTTTCCGAGCCGCTGCCGAAAAGGTCGAGGTAGGCGACCGTATGGTCGTCGATCACGGCGAAGGTGTCGCGATACCCCTTCGGGGAGACGTTGACGTGGCCGCCTTCCGACGGCGCGGTGCCGACGAAGAACATCGGCTGTTCGGCGATGAAGGTCCGCAACTTGTCGTCGATCCGGTCGAACACCTTGGCCATTGCGCACTCCCTCGTCCCGCCAGTCGGCGGGTTTCCCACTCCTACTCTATCGATCAGCCGGTGTTCGGTTCATTCTGAGGGTTACCGCAGACGCGGACCGGGCGGTGTCCGACGATGACGGTATGACGCAGACCGCACCCAGCCCCGTCCACCCCGTGCAGCACCGCTACGCCGACCCCTCGACGGAGGTCCCCGCGCAGTGGAATCCGGTGTTGCAGGTGCTGCACGACCACAAGTCGGTGCGCCGCTACCTGCCTGATCCGGTCTCGCCGGAGACGATCCGGCTGCTGGTGTCGGCCGCGCAGTCCGCGGCGTCCTCGTCGAATCTGCAGGTGTGGAGCGTGATCGAGGTCCGTGATCCGGCGCGCAAGGCCCGGCTGGCCGAGGTGGCGGGCGGCCAGCAGCACATCGTGCAGGCGCCGGTGCTGCTGGTGTGGACGGCCGATTTCGCCCGGCTGCGGCAACTCGCCGACGATCACGGCGCCCCGCTCGACGGCGCCGACTACCTCGAATCCAGCTATGTCGGCTTCGTCGACGCGGCCCTGGCGGCCCAGAACGCGGTGATCGCCGCCGAATCCCTCGGGCTCGGCACCGTCTACATCGGCGCGCTGCGCAACGACCCGGAACGGGTGGCCGCCGAACTCCACCTGCCCGAGCACGTCTTCGCGGTCTTCGGCCTGGTCGTCGGGTACCCCGACCCGGCGGAGGGCACGCGGGTGAAGCCGCGACTGCCGCAGGCGGCGGTGCTGCACCAGGAGACCTACGATCTGCCCAGTCAGCGTGAGCCCGTCGCCGCCTACGAGGAGCGGATCGGGGAGATCTACTCCGAGCAGGGGCTGCCGTTCTCCTGGACCGAACGGGTTCTGGCCAGGCTGGCGTCGAAGGCCTCGCTCAACGGGCGTGACCGGTTGCGGGAGTCCTTGGCGGCCAGGGGATTCCGGCTGCACTGAGCGGGCTCAACCGTCGATCGCGTCGCGGGTCAGCTCGAGCGAGCGGATCCGGGCGTCGATGTCGTAGACCAGTGTGTTGAGCATGAGCTCGTCGGGCGCTGCGGTGGCGAGCAGCTCGGCGGCCTGCGCGCGCACGGTGTCCGGCGAGCCTTGCAACTGACCGGCTTTGCGCTGCGCGGCGAAGCGTCGTTCGGCGTCGCTGCCGGGGAAGGCGGCGGCCTGTTCCGGCGTCGCCAGCGCCTGCGGACGGCCCGCGCGCAGCTGTGCGAAGGCGAGGTCGCGCGGTGCGGCGAGCCGGTCGGCCTCGGCATCGGTGTCGGCGCAGATCGCCGAGGCGGCCACGATCGTGTACGGCGCGCTCAGCGTCTCCGACGGCCGGAAGTTGTCGCGGTAGAGCGCGAGCGCGGCGGCGGTGTTGTCCGGCGCGATGTGGTGGGCGAACGCGAACGGCAGCCCGAGCACCGCGGCCACCTGGGCGCTGTAGCCGCTCGAGCCGAGCAACCACACCTGCGGTTCGGCGTCACGGCCCGGACTGGCCACGATGCCGTCGGGGTCGGCGCCGCGGAAGAATCCGATCAGTGAGGTCAGCTCGCGAGGAAATGAATCACCGTTGAGGCCCTCGGCGTTGCGCCGCAGCGCCCGCGCGGTCACCGGATCGGTGCCGGGAGCGCGCCCGATGCCAAGGTCGATCCGCCCTGGATGCAGCGACTCGAGCGTGCCGAACTGCTCGGCGACCACCAGCGGCGGATGGTTGGGCAGCATCACCCCGCCCGACCCGACCCGGATCCGGGACGTCGAGGCCGCCAGATGTGCCAGCACCACCGCCGGCGCCGCGCTCGCGATGCCGGGCATGTTGTGGTGCTCGGCCACCCAGAACCGGCGAAAGCCCAGTTCCTCGGCGTGCTGGGCCAGCCGCGTCGTCGCGTGCAGCGCCTCGCCCGCGGTCGCGTCGGCTTGCACCGGCGCCAGATCCAGAACCGACAGCGTGACCGCGCTCATGAGCCTCCTCGACAGTGAACAACCCCCGTGAGGGCCAACCAGCGCCGAGGTGCGGGTATTTCCGCCTGCCGGAGGTGGTGACCCCGACCACGATTGCCGGACGGTAGCGTGCAGCACTGATCGACGCGACGGAAGGACACCATCCATGTCAGCTGACGGCACCGGCCTATCCACCGAAGCCGTATCGGCGCCGGCCCCGACAGCCGAATCGGAGGGGTACTCGCGCGGCCTGAGCCCGCGCACCATCCAGATGATCGCCATCGGCGGCGCGATCGGCACCGGCCTGTTCTACGGCGCCGGTGCCGCGATCGAGCAGGCGGGACCGTCGCTGATCCTGGCCTACCTGGCCGCTGGCCTGGCCATCTTCGTCATCATGCGCGCGCTCGGCGAGCTGCTGACCTACCGGCCCGTGTCGGGCAGCTTCGCCGAGTACGCGCACGAATTCCTCGGTCGCTTCGCCGGTTTCGCGACCGGCTGGTCGTACTGGGCGGTGTGGGTCTCCACCTGCATGGCCGAGATCACCGTCGCGGGCAAGTACGTGCAGTACTGGTTCGACATCCCGCAGTGGGTGACCGCGCTGGTGGTGCTGGCGGTGCTCTTCGCCGCGAACCTGATCTCGGTGCGGATCTTCGGTGAGGGCGAGTTCTGGTTCTCGGCCATCAAGGTGACCGCGATCCTGGCGATGATCATGATCGGCATCGGCGTGCTCGTGTTCGGCTTCGGCCACGCCGCCGATCCGACGGTGACCAACCTGTGGGCCGACGGTGGCGTGTTCCCGCACGGCTTCGGCCAGACCCTGCTGGTGCTGCAGATCGTCGTGTTCGCCTACGTCGGTGTGGAGCTGGTCGGTGTGACGGCGGGGGAGGCCCGCGATCCGAAGGCCACCCTGCGCAAGGCGATCAATACCCTGCCGTTCCGCATCGGCCTGTTCTACGTCGGCGCGCTCGTGATCATCATGTCGGTGGCGAGCTGGCGCAGCTTCCACGCGGGCCGCAGCCCGTTCGTCGAGGTGTTCGAGCAGATCGGCATCCCCGCCGCCGCGGGCATCATCAACTTCGTGCTGCTCACCGCGGCGCTGTCGTCGTGTAACTCGGGCATCTACTCCACCGGCCGGATGCTGCGCAGTCTCGCGCTGCGCGACGAGGCGCCCGCCGGGTTCGCGGTGCTGAGCAAGCAGTCGGTGCCGTTCACCGGTATCTGCGCCTCGGCGGGCGCGATGGTGATCGGTGTGGTGGTGAACGTGATCTCGCCGGACAAGGCCTTCGCGTACATCACCTCGGTCAGCACCGTGGGCATCATCGTCGTCTGGGGTGTGATCCTGGTGTGCCACCTGAAGTACCGCGCCAAGGTGCGGGCCGGCGAGCTGCCCGCCAGCGACTACCGGCTGCCCGGCGCGCCCGTGACGAACTGGGCCGCACTGGGTTTCCTCGGTCTGGTCGTTGTGCTGCTGCTGTGGACCGACGGTGGCCGCACGGCGCTGGTCGTCGGCGCGGTGTGGGCCGCGCTGGTGTGCGCGGGCTACTACGCCTTCGGCCGCCGCGGGCTCGCGCACACCGGGTAGCCACCACACTCCCGTTTGCTGGAAAGCCACTGGCAGACAAGCGTTTTCTGTCATACCCCGCCGGTATCGTCGAAGGGTCACACAAACGAGCCCGGCGCGAGTGTGGCCGGGCGGTGCGAGAACGGGGGCACGGGATGAGTGACATCGACCGTGGCGATCTGCTGCCACCGAGCAGGCATGGAACCACCTGGCGCGAATCGGAATACCGGATACTGGCCGACGACCTGCGGGCCGGGGCCGATCTGGCGCGCACCGCGCGGACGGTGGGGCGCACCGAATCCGCGGTGCGCGCCGCCCTCCGCAATTTCGTGCCACCGGAGGAACGGGTGTCGACGGCCGAGCGCGAACGATGGATTCGCGGGCGCCTGGTCGCCGAACCGGAGTGGGATTGGTGGGCGGTGGTGGTCGACCACCACCGCCGCAATCGCAGCGGATTGTGGTTCACCCGGCACGAGCACTGCGCCCGGATCGGCTGGCGCAGGCGAACCCCGATGACGGCGCTGGCCCAGGAACTGGGTACCTCGGAGCTGTCGGTGGCCGAGCTGCTGCGCGCGCTCGGGCTGGTCGAGAGCATCGAGGAGGCCGCCGATCAGCTGGGCGCGACACCGGGATTGGCACTGGCCAAACGGGTCTCGGCCCGCCGTGACGACGCGGTCGGCGCCCGCTGGATCCTGGTGATCGACGGCGCGGCGGGCACAACGCGATCACGCAATGCCCCGGTCCGCCGTCAGGTCTCGCTGCACGAGACCCGTGCGGCCGCCGAGGCCGAACGTGACCGGGTGCTGGCCTGGCACGCGCGGGTCGGTGCGGGTGAGCCGGAATCGCCGGTGTGGTGGTCCATCGCCGAACGCGGCCTCGGCGCGACCACCGGGCACACCCGCTGCGGCACCTTCGACCCCACCGCCGCCTTCGGTGGCCCCGTCCGCGCCGAGGCGCTCACGGTGGGCGACGTCATCCGGGTCGCCGTCCCCGACGGCGGCTTCCTGCAGGACCGGATCACCGCGATCGTTCAGGCGGGTGCGGGCGCCCCGATCGTCGTCGACCTTGCGCCGGTGGCGAATTCGCGGGTCCGTCGCGTCGTCGAGTTCGCGCCGGGCGAGGTCGTCGATGTGGTGCGCGGACTGGAGGAACGCGCGAGCTGACCACTCAGTGCTGTGGTGATCCGCGCAGTGCCGCGCGGATCACCCCGGTGCGCAGGGGGTAGTCGAACTCGCCCTCGGCGGTCTCCGGTGTCGTGCGCAGATAGTCCCGGATCCGGCCGAGAAAGGCGGCGCGCTGTTCCGGGGGAATGACCACGGTGGGCGAATGCGTACCGATGGTGAGCACCAGGGAATCAGCCGTCCGCCGATGGGTATGCGGGAATTCGCCCTCCTCGAACGCCGTGAACAGCGGATGTTCGGGGAGCGGCGCGTCCGGCGTCGGCGGCGGGAACGTCCCGTCCGCTCGCGCGGTCCGCTGGAGCCCGGCCACCCACCCGACGCGATTGTCCTCGACGTTCCAGAACGCGGCGAGGACGCCACCGGGCCGCAGCACCCGGGCGATCTCGGGGAACGCGCGCGCCTGGTCGAACCAGTGGAACGCCTGCCCGGCGACCACGGCGTCGACCGAGCTGTCCGGCAGCGGAATCGCTTCTGCCGTCCCGGACAGCGCGGTCGCCGACGGATACCGGCGGACGAGTTCGGCGAGCATCGCCTCGTCGGGTTCGACGGCGATCACCTCGGCGCCGATCGCCAGGAGTCCGCCGGTGAGCTTGCCGGTCCCCGCGCCCAGATCCAGCACGGCGGGAACGTCTTTCGCGCCAAGCGGCTCCAGCGCCCACCGGATGCTCGCCGCCGGATAGTCCGGCCGATGCTCCGCGTAGACCGCCGCCTGCGCTCCGAACGAACTCGCCCGTCGCGCACGATGAGCAGCCTGATCAGTCGAATCCCCAGTTCCCCGCACACCTCGACGATACCGGCGCGTTCACCGCACGGGTGTCCGTGCGCCCGGCATCGTGACCGCGGCGGCGAACAACACCACCGCCATGACGAGCAGGGTGACGAACACCAGGTGGATCGCGTGGGCGAGCTCGCCGGGATCCGGCCGGTCGACGGCGCCGACCTGGGCATTGACGATCGCGCCGAACACCGCGACGCCGACCGCGCTGCCGATGGACCGGGCGAACATGGTCGCCGAGGTCACCACGCCGCGCTCCGACCACGCCGCACTGGTCTGCGCCGCGATCAGGGTGGGGTTGGCGACCAGGCCCATGCCCGCGCCGATGAGGAAGCAGGTCCCCGCGATCTGCCACGGGCTCGCCTGCGCGCCGATCGGCAGCAGGGCGGCACAGCCGACGACCGCGATCGCGCTGCCGATCAGCGCGGTCGTGCGAAAGCCGAACCGCAGATACAGCGTGCCCGCCTGGGACGCGGTGATCGGCCAGCCGATCGTCAGCGCGCCGACGGTCAGCCCGGCGATCGTCGCGCTGGTGCCGAGGACGCCCTGGGCGAAGGTCGGCACATAGGAGGTGAGGCCGAGCACGACCGCGCCGATGAGCATCGACACCGCGCTCGCCGCGACGACCACCCGGCGGGTGAAGATCCACAGCGGCAGAATCGGATTCGCGGCCCGGCGCTCGGCGAACCCGAACACGATCAGCACCACCACACTGCCCGCGAACAACGCCAGGCTCAGGGGGGAGTCCCACGCCCACGACTGGCCGCCCTCGAGCAGCGCGAGGATCAACGCGCCCGCACCGAGGGTGAGCAGCGCCGCGCCGAGATAGTCGACCGACTGACGCGGACCACGCGGTGCGGTCTCGGTGAAGTTGCGCAGGAGCATGATTCCGGCGATCGTGGACAACGGCAGATTCACCAGGAAGATCCAGCGCCAGTTCGCGAAATCGGCGAACGCGCCGCCGAGCAGCGGGCCGAGTACCGCGGACCCGGCCCACACACCGGCCAGATAACCCTGCACCTTCGCCCGCTCGGGCAGGGTGTAGAGGTCACTGGCGATGACCATCGTCATCGGCTGCACCGCGCCGGCGCCGATGCCCTGGATCGCCCGGAACACGATCAGCGCCACCATGCTCGTCGCCAGCCCGCACAGCAGCGAGCCGAGCGCGAACACCACGATCCCGAACAGGATCACCGGTTTACGGCCGACCGTGTCCGCGATCTTGCCGTAGATCGGCACCGTCACGGCCTGGGTGAGCAGATAGATCGAGAACAACCACGGGAACAGCGCGAACCCGCCGAGGTCGGTGGTGATGGTCAGCACGCCGGTCGCGATGATCGTCGAATCGAGCGCGATCAGACTCGTCGCCATCATCAGCGAGGCCAGGATCGCGCCGCGCTCGGAGCGCAGTCCGACCGAGGGACGTGCGGTATCGGTCGCCACCGTCGCTTCCTTCACGAGGTCAGTCCGCGGCGGCGGCGAAAGTCGCCGCGATATCGGCGGCGGTCACCTTGGCGAGTTCCACGAAGAACGGCACCCGCTCATCGATCATGAGCGTGACCGGACCGCGCAGGCCGAGAGCGAAGCGGCAGCGGCCCTGCGGGTCGAGGATCGGCAGGCCGATGGTGCGGTACCCGGGATCGAGTTCGCGATCGTTGAACGCGTAGCCACGCGCCCGCGTCGCGACCAGTTCCGCGCGCAACTCCGCGGCGCTCGACACCGACCGCTCCGTGCCCTCTTCATAAGGGAGGGAACGCAATTCGTCGTCGGTGACATCGGACCAGGCGAGCAGTGCCTTGCCGAGCGCGCTCGCGTGCAGCGGCAGTCGCACGCCTTGTAGTTCGTGGCCGTCGCTCTCGCGCCACCGGCTGGTGCCGAGCAGCACGGCGTGGATGCCGTGGCGGGTGGCCACCGAACCGGTGGCTCCGGTCGTCGCCGCGAGCTGTTCCAGGTAGGGCTCGGCGAGGTAGATCTTGTGCTGGCGGTAGGCGATCTGCCCGTATTCGGCCAGGGCGCCGCCCATTCGGTAGCGGCTCGACTCGGTGTCCTTCTCCAGGAATCCGGCCTGGACGAGGGCGCTCAGTAAACGGTGTGTGGTGCTGACCGCCAGACCCTGGGCGCGCGCGACCTCCGAGACGCCCCTTTCCTCGCCGCCGCGAAAGCAATCGAGTACCGACAGGGCCCGGGTCACGGTTTGCACGCTGGAGGTCTCCACCCAGCCGACGGTAACACAGGCATGCGACGAAAAATGTCACGAGCATTCCGCTATGCGGAATGGAATCCCGCGCCACTCCTCGAGATTCGCCATAGATCGCCCGGTTACTCCCTGTCAAGCTTTCCGATCCTTGGAAAGACATACCTCGTTCGGTGTCGGCGCCGCTCCTACGCTGCGTAGGCATCACCCGCCCTTTCCCGAACAGGAGCCCCGATGTCCCGCAGGCTGCCGGCCTTCTCGCGGATCGCCCTCGCGATCGCCCCCGTCGTCGCCCTCGTCGCGGCGTGTGGCTCCGGCTCCACGCCCGAGCAGGGCGCCCAGGCCTCGTTCGTGCTCAAGGTGACCGACCCGGGCAATACCGGACCGCTCGCGGTCGGCAAGCGCGACGGCACCTTCGACGCGGCGCTGGCTCCGCTCGGCGCGAAGATCCAATGGGTCAGCACCACACCCGGTTTCAGCTCCAACCTGAAGCTGTTCAACACCAAGGAGCTCGACGTCTCGGGCGCCGCGTTCAGCCCCGTCGTCGGTGCGCTGTCCAAGGACGTCGGCGTGAAGATCGTCGCCGTGGCCGATCCGGCGGGCCAGGACCAGAGCGGGATCGTGGTCACCCCCGAGTCCGGGGTGACCTCGGTGGCGGGTTTGGTCGGTAAGCGCATCGCGGTGAATCCCGCGGGCAAGGGCGAGTACATCACCCTGAAAGCGCTCGCGCAGGCGGGGATTCCGGCCGACAAGGTGACCAGGGTGCCGCTGCAGCAGAAGGACGCCGCCTCGGCGTTCGCCACCGGCAAGGTCGACGCCTGGGCCTCGTTCCTGGTGCCGTACCAGGAAGCCAAGGCGGCGGGGGCGCGCGAGATCGCCACCGAGAAGTCGATCGGCTCCAACGACAACACCGTGGTCGTGTTCCGTACCGAGGTCCTCGAACAGCGCCCGGACGTCGCCGCGAAGTATCTGGAAGTGCTGCAGGGACTGACGGCGAAGCAGAAGGCCGCGCCCGCCGACTTCGAGAACGTCTTCGAGAAGACCGGGCCGCGCGCGCTCACCGGTGACCGCCTCGCCGACGCCGTCCGGGTCGGGGGTGAGGTCACCGTGCCGCGCCTGCCCGCCGACTCCGACGCCGCCGACCTCGCCGATGTCGTCAACACCTTCGCCGACAACGGTGTCATCACGCGGCGGATCACCGCCGCCGACATCTTCTACGACCTGCGGTCCAAGCTCAGCCCGGAGCAGCTGGCCGCGCTGAAGGAAAACTGACATGACCACCCTCGAACTGGCTCCGCCGCGGGCCCGGGTGACCTGGCAGCGACCCCGGTGGCTCTCGCTGGGCCTGCGGGCCGCGCTTCCCGCCGCCATCGTGCTGGCCTGGTGGGCTGGGTCGGCGAGCGGCGTGATCTCGCCGCGCGTGATCGCGGGCCCCGGCGCGGTCTGGTCGGCGTTCCTGGAACTGCTCGACAGCGGCCAGCTGGTCGATTTCGCGCTCGCCTCGTTCGGCCGGGCCGCCGCAGGCGTCGCGATCGGCGTCTCCGTCGGGCTGGTGCTCGGCCTGCTGTCGGGCCTGTCCAGCCTGGGCGAGGAACTGGTCGACTCGACGATGCAGATCGTGCGCGCCGTGCCGTTCCTCGCGCTGGTACCGCTGTTCATCTCCTGGTTCGGCATCGACGAGCTGTACAAGGTGCTGCTGATCGCGGTGGCGACCACCGCGCCCATGTACGCCTACACCTATCTCGGGGTGCGCAATGTCGACCGCAAGATGGTCGAGGCGGCCCGCAGTTTCGGGCTCACCGGCACCCGGCTCGTCGCCGAGGTGATCGTGCCCGCGGCGCTGCCCGGCATCCTGATGGCGCTGCGGGTGTGCCTGTCGATCAGCATCACCGGCCTGATCGCCGCCGAACAGGTGGGCACCCAGCAGGGCGTCGGCTATCTGGTGACGCTGGCCCAGGAATACAACCGCACCGACTACATGGTGCTGTGCGTGGTGCTCTACGCGCTGCTCGGTCTGGTGTTCGACGCACTCGTCCGGCTCGCGGAACGCTACGCGATGCCATGGCGGAAGCAGGTGGCGATCCGATGACCACGACGACAGCCGCGCCCGTACGGCAGGCGGCCCCGGTGGCCGTCTCGATCACCGGCCTGCGAAAAGCCTTCGGCGACAAGACCGTTCTCGACGGTGTCGATCTGACCATCCGTCGCGGCGAGTTCGTCGTGCTGCTCGGTCCGAGCGGCACCGGCAAAACCACCCTGCTGCGCCTGCTCACCGGCCTGGAGGTGCCCGACGCCGGTGACGTACTGGTACCGGCCCGCCGCACGACCGTCTACCAGGAGCCCCGGCTGATCCCGTCCAAACGGGTGCTTGCCAATGTGATCGTCGGCCTGCGCCGCGCCAGGGCGCAGCGGGAAGCCGGTCTGCGGGCGCTGAGCGAAGTCCACCTCGACGGCAAGGCCGGGCAGTGGCCCGCCACCCTGTCCGGCGGCGAGGCCCAGCGCGCCGCCCTGGCCAGAGCACTGGTCAGGGAACCGGAGCTGCTGCTGCTCGACGAGCCGTTCGCGGCGCTGGACGCGCTGACCCGGCTCCAGATGCAGGACCTGGTCGGCGATCTCGTCGCCCGGCATCGGCCCGCTGTCCTCATGGTCACCCACGATGTCGACGAGGCGATCCGGCTCGCCGACCGGGTGATCATCCTCGACCACGGCCGCTTCGCCGTCGACGAGGTCATCGACCTGCCCAGTCCGCGCGATCACGCGGCACCCGAAACCCTCGGTTACCGAACGCAATTCCTCGCCCAGCTCGGCGTCGGACCACACACCAGGAGCCTGTCATGACCGAAACCCTGTGGTACACCCGCTGCCCCGTGCCGACCGCGAGCGGCCTCGCGCACAGCCTCGGCTGGCTCGGCGAGACCGCGGCGAACGCGGGCCTCGAGTTCGGCGTCCTGCAAGACGCCGGCCCCGAACTCGCGGGCCACCACTTCCTGCACGACCTGTCCGGCCTGATCCGCGAGGGTGGCAATGTACCCGCGCTGGCGGCCCGCGCGCAGGGCTCACCGACCCGGCTGATCGGCCTCACCTGGATCGACGAAGCGCAGGCGATCCTGGTCGGCCCCGACTCGCCGGTCGCCGACGCCGCCGGTCTCGCGGGCCTGCGGATCGGTGTGCCCGCCTGGGCACAGGATCAGGCCCGTAGCTTCCCACGGGCGATGGCGCTGCACGGCTTCGCCAACGCGCTGCGCCCGGCCGGGCTGACCCTGGCCGATGTCCGGGTCATCGAACTCGAGGTCGAGCGGGATCCGCAGGTACGCACCGAGATCCAGACGGCGCGCCGGTCCACCACCTGGGGTGTCGAGGAGCTGCTGGCGGGCAAGGTCGACGCCGTCTACGTCAAGGGTGCGCGCGCCAAGGAGGTGGCGAAGGAGAACGGCTTGCGTGTCGCGGTCGACCTGGACGCCTCGGCCACCCAGCGGCTGCGCGTGAACAACGGCACCCCGCGTCCGATCACCGTGCACGCGGATCTGCTGGAATCGCGACCCGAGGTGGTCGTCGGTTTCCTCGCGCAGAGCCTGCGTGCCGCCGACTGGGCCGCCGGTGACCTCGACGGTGTTCGCGCGGTGCTGCAACGCGAAACACTGTCCGGCCCCGAGGGTGTCGCCGCCGCCTACGGCGCGGAGTTCCATCGCGGTCTGCACCCGTCGCTGACCGGGGACCGCGTCGAGTTGCTCGGCGTGCAGAAGCAGTTCCTCTACGCCCACGGCTTCCTGGCCGCGGACTTCGATCTCGAATCCTGGGTCGCCCCTGAGCCGTTGGCTCGCGCGCAGGAACTCGTCGCCGCGGAGCGGGTGCCCGCATGACCGAGTTCCTCTGGAAACTGCCCAGCCGCGGTGACGGCCGCCGCGCCCGGCCCGCACTTCGCGGACGTGGTGGCTTCGGCCCGCAGGCGCCGCGCACCGAGGCCACCGATGTGCGGCCCGGCCGATTCGGTCCGTTCGACGATCTCGCCCAGATCGTCGACGCGGCAGAACTCACCGGCTTCGACGGCGTGCTCGCATCGTACGACCCGCTCGGCGAGGAATCCTGGATCGTCGCGGCCGCCGCCCTGCGCGCCACCCGGTACGCGCAGGTCACCGTCGAATTCCAGCCCGCGTTCGGGACACCGGTGTACGCGGCGAAGATCTCGGCCACCCTGCAGCGGCATTCGGCCGGCCGGCTGAACTGGCGACTCGCCGTCGACACCGATGCCGAGGAAGCCCGTGCGCGCGGCGATCTCGTCGACGGCGCCGAACGCTATCGGCGCGCCGCCGAATTCCTCACCGTCGCACGGGGTGTCTGGAACGAAACCGAAGTCGGTGCGGCGGGATTCGCGGGCACCGGATTCGAGTACGCCGGGCAGCACTACGACGTCATCGACGGCGGCTTCCGTGGCATCCTGTCCGGTCTGCCTTTCCCCGCGGTCCACCTGAGTGGCACCTCGGAAGCGGCACTGGACCTGTCCGCCGCGCACGGCGACGTCCACGTCTTCGCCGAGGAGCCGGACGGAATCTCGCGTGCCGCAGCCGAACTGGGGGAGCGGGCCGCCGCTGCGGGCCGCCGGGTGCGCGTCGCGCTCGACCTGCCGGTCATCGCCAGGGAGTCCGAGGACGAGGCCTGGGCCAGGGTCCACCGTCAGTGGGACGAGCTGGGCCGCGCTGATTCCGCGGCCGAGCACGCCCTCGGTGACGGCCGCTGGGCAGGCTTCGACGCGCTCGGCTACGACCAGCACATCGGCCTGGTCGGCAGCTACGAGCAGGTGGCCCGCCAGCTCGCGGTCTACGAGATCGCCGGCGTGCAGACCTTCGTGCTCTCCGGCCACCCGCACATCGAGGAGATCCATCGCGCGGGCGAACACCTGCTGTTCCTCGCCGACCCGGCAGGCCGCACCCGCACCACAGCGCAGGAGCTCACCGCATGACCATCGACGTCTACTGGCGCATCGGCATGGAAGGCGACCACGCCTCCCTGCGCACCCCGCGCCGCTACAACCGCGGCAACGCGGGCGGCTACGGACCCGGCAATATCGCCCCCGCCATCCGTGGTGGCGCACTGGACGAGTACAGCTACCTCGACCACGTCGCCGCGGTCGCCAAAGCCTCCGAATCAGCGGGCTTCCTCGGCGGGCTGCTCCCGTCGTTCCCGGTGACCGACGACCCGTGGGCCGTCGCCGCCGCGCTGGCCGCCGAGACCACCACCTACCGCTTCATGGTCGCCTTCCAGCCCGGCTTCCTGCACCCGGTGCAGGCGGCCAGGATGTCGGCGAGCCTGCAGCGCGCCACCGGCGGCAGGCTGGTCTACAACATCATCAGCGGCGGCGGGGGACCGGCGCAATTATGGTGGGGCGACAAGGTTTCCCACGACGACCGCTATGCCCGCACCAGCGAATTCCTCGACGTCCTTCGCGGCGTATGGGACGGCGAACCGTTCGACCACGACGGCCGCTTCTTCCGCACCGAAGGCGCGGCGCTGCCGCCCGGCCTGGCCGATCAGCCCTTCCCCGAGGTGTACTTCTCGGGGTCCTCCGGTGCCGCGGTGGCCGCGGCGGGCCGCCACGCCGACTACTACCTGTCCTGGCTCGAACCCTTCGCGGATCTGCGCGCCAAGTTCGACGGCGTCCGCCGCAAAGCCGAAAGCCTCGGCCGCACACCGAAATTCGCGGTGCGCATCGACATCGTCGCCCGCCACACCGAGGAAGCGGCCTGGGCCGAGATCGAGAAGGGCTGGGCCTTCGTCGACCGCGACGCCGCCAACCGGGCCGCCCAAGGCGACTCGGTCGGCGCGGCAAGGATCACGGGCTGGGTGCCCGAAACCATTACCGGCTACCGGGATCTGGAGGTCCAGCCCAATGTCTGGTGCGGGTTCAGCCTGATCCGCGGCGGCCCAGCCTTCGGCCTCGTCGGCAGCTACGAGCAGGTCGCGCAACGGCTCGACGAACTGATCGACCTCGGCGTCGACGCCTTCATCCTCGCGGGCAACCCGCACCTGGAAGAGGCCTACCGGGTCGGCGAGGAAGTGCTGCCCCTGCTCGGCCGCTCCCGGCTCACCACCCCGTCCACCGACACCGTCCTCGCGACGGCCCGATAACCGCAGGAGTCCGACAATGACCACCACCGAAACCCGTCTGCCGGAGGCCGTCACGGCCTTCGCCGAGGCGGCGACCCGCGACGCCGAGACCGCGTTCCGGGTGTTCCGCGAGACCGGCACCGTCACCGGCAACGGCACCGTCAACTTCGTCGAACGAGTGCCTGGCGAGGAGATCGCCGTCGCCCTCAACGAGCCGGGTCCCTGGGCCGCCGAGCGCACCGTCGAACCCGTCGTCGCCACCTTCGACGGAGAAGTCTTGTCCGGCAAAGGATCCGCCGGTTTCGTCACCGGCTACGCCAAGGTTTTCCGCGCGCACCCGGAGATCACCTCCGTCGTGCACATCCACACCCCGTGGCTGGGTGGCTGGGCGCAGACCCACCGCACCCTCCCGATCCGCTATGCCGCCTCGCAGCGCCTGACCCTGTCCCGGGAGATCCCGCCGCATATCGACCGCACCATCGGCGCGGGCGATTTCATCCTGAGCAAGCTCGAGACCGACCCGCACCTGGTCGCGATCTTCGAGGCCAACGGCGGCGCCAATGTGCTCGGCCGGGCCGGTCTGCTGGAGCTGGCGAAGTTCGTCGTCCTGCTCGAAGAAGGCGCGCAGTATCAGGCGATCGCCGAAACCCTAGGCGGCTCGGTCGAATTCGATCCGTCCAACCTCGCGGTGCAGTGGAGCCGCAGCGGTCTGGCCGACGAGGCCCGTCGCCTCGGCCTGATCGGCGACGCGCGATGAGCCTGCGCGTCGGGTACTTCCCGCACAACAACTCGCTGTTCGTGCTGCGCCACCGCGGCATCCTCGAGCGGCTGCTGCCCGACGTCGAGTGGGTCGACCTGCGCGCCCTGCCGCAGGCCGAGCGCGTGGACCCGAAAACCGGTCTGCCCGGCGAGCATTCGGACTGGCTGTTCACCGACGGCGGCTACGACATCATCGGCACCGGCTTCACCCCGCCGCTGACCGCACTGGCCAACCAGCGCGACATCGTCTACCTCGGCATCTCCGGCCCGCGGGTGGAGAACGGCAGGCTGGTGGCCACCGCCGCGAGCGGCATCACCTCCGCCGCCGACCTGCAAGGCAAGCGCGTCGGCATCGCGCACGGCTCGTGGCAGACCACGCTGCTGCTGTTCGCGCTCGACCAGGTGGGGCTGACCTGGGCCGATGTCGAACCGGTCGACGTCGACGTGCGCGGTGGCGGCGCCGCCCTGCTGTCCGGTGAACTCGACGCCTGGGTCGGCACCTACCCCGGCCTGCGGCAGGTCGAGGCAGCGACCGAGCTGACCACGCTGGTCGACACCGCCTCGGTGTTCAGCCACCCGTCGCTGTGGTTCACCCGCCGCGACCTCGCCGAAGGCAACCGTGCGGTGATCGAGGCGGTACTGGCCGCCCTGCAGGAGTCCGACGCCTGGATCACCGCCAACCCGCGCGCGGCGGCACAGTACTTCGTCGACGACGCCCAGTCCCGCGGCGTACCCGCCGATCTGGACGACTGGGAAGCCGCGCTGCGCGGTCGCCCGTTCGGCGTGCACCCGGTGAGCGAGGAATTCCTCGACGAACAGCAGCGCGCCGCCGACCTGCTCGCCGCCAACGGCCTGCTGCCGCGCACCGTCGACGTGCGGTCCGCGGTCCTGCCATGGATCGGATCGGCCGTCACCGAGAACGCCGCCGTCTGAGCTCGCGCAGGCGTTGCCCCGGTGCCGAATCGGTACCGGGGCAACGCGCGTCATCAGCTCCGGCTCGAGCCCGCGACCCACACCGGCCCGGTGAGCAGCCAGATCACGGTGATCACACCCAGACTGCCGAACACGCCCATGAGCTGCTCGCGCTGCTCGGCGTCGGCCACCGTGTAGCTCAGCACGAGGGTGAGCACGCCGGCGATGGCCGCCGCGCCGAGCCAGCGCGCGAAGTCGGCCCACTCCTTACGGGCTCGTTCCGGCCCGTCCTTGGGCACCTTCACCGGCGCGGGTCCGCCCGCGAACCGATAGGCGAACCGCGCGTCGAGCCACTCGACCATCCGATGCCCGAACATCACCGTGCAGCCCAGATAGATGCCTGCCAGGCGATGCGCGAAACCCACCTCCCCGCCCCGGTGCAGATCGATGGCCACCGCGACCACCAGGACCACATCCAGCACCGGAACCAGAGCCAGCGTCACCAGGCCCGCGCGCCGCAGCCGCGCCACATAGCGCAGCAGCAATCCGCCCACCACCAGCACCCAGAAACCGACCTCGCACGCGGCGATCGTCAGCAGTACGGGGTTGTTCAGTTCGTCCATTTCCCTACTGTGCCGGGCACACCGGTGCGCGGTCGTCCCGCTGACGGCGCGCGGGTGGTCCGTCTTTCGGGGGACCCGGCGCGCGGCCGCGGTGTGCTGAAATGGGGCATGCCCCCGTCCCGCACGCCCCTGGACCGGCTCGCGGACGCCTTCGACAGCGCGACCTCGGCCGCCGTCGGCGTATTCCTGGTCGGGTTGTTGCTGTGGGCCGCGGGCGGGTGGTCGATCGTCATCGAACGCGATCTGTACCCGTCGCCGGTGAAACTGGCGCTGCTGTGCGCGGCGTTCGCGATCCAGCTGACCGCGCAACGCAGGCCCGCCCTCGCCTTCGGGCTGATGGTCGCCCTGCTGGCCGGTGACTTCGTGTTCGGACCGTCGCTGCCGCTGTGGATCGCCCTGACCGACGTGATCTTCCTGGCCGTCAGCACCGGATCCGACCGGCTCGGCGTGGTGGTGGGCTGGTTCGCGGTACTGGTGACCGCGGGCGGTGCGCTGCTGGCCATGGCATTCTTCGGGCTCAGAGCGGCGATGTACGTCAGCCTGATCGGCGTCGCGCTCACCTGGTCACCGCTGGGCTACGCGCGGGCCGTGCGCGCCTCTCGCCGCATGGTCGGCGTGGAACGCAACGCCGCCCGCGCCGAACTCGCGGCCCGCGACGCCGAGCGCTCCGCCGCCCTCGGCGACGAACGCCGCCGGGTGGCCAGGGACCTGCACGACACGGTGGCCGGTCACCTGTCCGCCGTCGCCATCCTCGCGGAGGTGGCGCAGAAGAACCCCGGCGACACCGCCGTCCTGCAATCGATCCGCGCTGGCAGCCTGGCCGCGCTCGACGAGATGCGCGCGACGATCGACCTGCTCACCGCGCCCGGCGACACCGCCGTCACGGCCCGGCTGTCCTCCCTGGACGGGCTGATCGACGCCGCCCACGCCGCGGGCGGTGCGGTGACCCTGCGACGGCAGGACGACCTGGCACTGCCCACCGCCGTCGAGGCGGTGATCACCCGCATCCTCGGCGAGACGATCGCGAACGCGACCAAGCACGCACCGGGTGCGCCGCTGGCGATCGACGTGCGCCGCGACGCCACCCGGGTGGTGGTGACCGCCTCGAATCCGATCGACCCAGGACGGCCGGAAGGACAGGGAAACGGACTGCGCAACATGATCTTTCGCGCCGAATCGATGGACGGCACGCTCACCGCGGGTGCCGAAGACGGCAGCTGGTGCGTGCGGGCGCGGATCCCGCTGGGGGACCGATGACGGTGACAGTCGTGGTGGCCGACGATCACGCCACCATCCGGGCGGGCATCACCATGCTGCTCGAGTCATCCGGGCAGATCCGGGTTGTCGGCGAGGCGGGCGACGGTGTCGCCGCGCTCCAGCAAACCCGGGCGCTGCGTCCCGACGTGGTGCTCATGGACGTGCGGATGCCGCGCGTCGACGGGCTGGAGGCCACCGCGGCGGTGGTCGCCGAAACGACCGCGAAGGTGCTGGTACTCACCACCTTCGCCATCGACGACTACGTCCTCGGCGCGCTCGCCGCCGGCGCGAGCGGCTTCCTGCTCAAATCCGTCGGTGGCGACGAGCTGGTTCGCGCCGTGCTGGCCGTGGCCGACGGTGACGCGGTGCTCGACCCGAAGGTGACCCGCGCGGTGATCGCCGCGCTGCCCAGGGCGACGGCCCTCGCCCCGCCACCCGACCTGTCCGCCCTCACCGACCGCGAGCGGCAGGTGCTCGCGGGTCTCGGCGCCGGATTGTCGAACCAGCAGATCGGCACCCGCCTGCACATCGGGGAAGCCACGGTGAAGACGCACGTCTCCCGGGTGCTGACCAAACTCGGCGTGCAGTCGCGCGTGCAAGCGGCGGTGATCGCCACGCAGGTCGGTCTGGAACCGAACTGACCACCTCATCGAGTTCGCGGGGTAAAGATTCAGTGTGCGGGGTGCGGGTCCGACCGATCGTGACGGATCCGGCGAGATTCAAACCAATAGGTCAGAAAAACGGTGGCATAAGAGGCCACAACTACTGCTGCGGTCACCAGAAGAAACGCGAAGATCAACGGAATCACTAAAGCCATTTGCCCCTCCTCGCGGTACGGTAGATGCGGCGCGCTGCGCGCGCTCAGCGATGAAGGTGGTGGTCAGCGCTTCGTCGCGCCGATTCTGGACTAGCCCCGCACTTTCGATAGTAGGGGCAGGGCGCGACGGCGGCACGGCCCGACGGGTGTGACGGCGGTCATGTTCGTCGCGGAGTGTCAGCTGCGCCATCGAAGCGGCCTGAGGTTGAATGTTCAATAGATCTGGGTTCTACCGCGTCACGAGTTCTCGACATCGGCTTCACCACGAACATCCGACGAAGGAGCACGATCGTGAGCATGATCCTGGCTGTGTTGGACGGCGCCGTTCTCGCGCAGGTAGGCAATCCCACACCGGAAGCCCCGCCGATGGCGGAGAAGGTCTTGCAATTGGGCCGGTACTTCACCTGGATGATTCTGCTGTCCGGCGTCACCGCCATCACCTACGGCGGCGGACGATTCGCCTGGGAGAAGTGGAATGGCGGCGGTCTGCAGTCGCCGAAGATGATCGCCAGTGCCATGGCGGGTGGCGCCGTGGCGACCAGCGCGGGCACGATCATGAACGCGGTGATCGGAGCCTGACCTCCGGCCCGTGGCGTGCGGCCCCGGCTAAAGTCGGGGCGTGCGTATCTTTCTCGCCGGCGCCACGGGCGTCATCGGAACACGATTGCTGCCGCTGCTGATCGGCGCGGGCCACGAGGTAGCAGGCCTGACGCGCTCCGCGGGCAAGGCGGCGGCGATCCGCGCCACCGGCGCACACCCGATCGTGCACGACGTCTACGACGCGCCCGGCCTCGCCGCCGCCGTCACCGATTTCGCGCCCGACCTGGTCATGCACCAGCTCACCGATCTCCCCGACGATGTCGCCGACCTGGCGGCCTCCGGTGCGGCGAACGCGCGTATCCGTACCGAGGGCACGGCGAATCTGCTCGCCGCCGCGGCCGCGGCAGGCGCGAAACGCTTTCTCGCCCAGAGCATTGCCTGGCAGCCGCCCGCGGGCCGCGGCGCGGTGATCGCCGCGCACGAGGCCGCGGTGCTCGACGCGGGCGGCGTCGTCGTGCGCTACGGCCAGTTCTACGGCCCAGGAACCTATTACGAGTCGACCTTGCCGGAACACCCGCGTATCCCTGTCGACTCGGCCGCCGCCCGCACAATGGACCTGCTCGACGCGCCGACCGGAACCGTGGTCGTCGTCGATCCCGCGTAGTCCTCGGCGTCGATAGCGGCCGTCTCGCGGTCGCCGTGGACTCGATAGTCACTATCTATCATCGTGACCATGGAGCTGCGTCATATCCGGTACCTGCTCGCCGTCGCCGATCACGGGAACTTCACCAGGGCCGCCGAGGCGCTGCACATCTCACAGCCGACACTGTCGCAGCAGATCAAACAGCTCGAGCGGCTGCTGGGCGTGCAGTTGCTCGACCGCTCCGGGCGAACGGTGCGCCTCACCGATGCCGGCCAGGTGTACGCCGAGCACGCGCGCAACGCGTTGCGCGATCTCGAGGCAGGCGAACGTGCCGTCCACGATGTGCAGGATCTGACCAGGGGGCACCTGCGCGTGGCGATGACGCCGACGATCACCGCCTACCTCATCGGCCCGCTGATGGACCGGTTCCACCGGGCGCACCCGAATGTCACCGTCGCGGTCACCGAGACCACCCAGGACCGGCTCGAAGAGGACCTGCTCGCCGACGCCCTCGATCTGGGTATCGCGTTCAGCGGCACCCACACCGCCGGGATCGACTGCACGGCCCTGTTCACCGAGGACCTGAGCCTGGTGGTCGGCGCCGACCACGCCCTGGCCGCGCACGCGGGGCCACTGCCGATCGGGGATCTCGCCGTCGAGCCCTTGGCGCTGCTCAGCCGCGACTTCGCGACCCGTGGCCACATCGACGACTACCTCGCCGACTGCGGTGTCGCGCCGCGCATCGCGATCGAAGCGAACTCGATCAGCGCGCTCGTCGAATTCACGCGCCGCGGCACGCTCGGCACCGTCCTGCCGGATGCGATCGCCCGCGCGCACCCCGACCTGCGTCCGGTCGCGCTCGAACCCGCGCTGCCGAGCCGCACGGTGGAATTGCTGCGCCGCGGCACTGCCTATCATTCGGCCGCCGCGCGGGCCTTCGCCGCGATCGCCAGGGACGCGGCAGGCGAGTTCGCGCCATAGGTAGCAGCAATCGAAACTGTTGAAACTGCATATTGGACGCTATAGCTCCTGACGGGCAGGCTGGATCTCGAACAGCAACACCGAGCCGGCACCCACCAAAGGGAGCGATCCATGACCGACCTCGCGAGCGGCGTCACGCACTTCCAGCACGACGTCTACCCCGGCAAGGCAGCGCTTTTCGCCGAACTGGCGACGACCCACACACCCCACACGCTGTTCATCAGCTGCTCCGACGCCCGCGTCGTCCCGGAGCTGATCACCAGCAGTGAGCCGGGCGAACTCTTCGTGATCCGCACCGCGGGCAACCTGGTGCCCGCCTATGCGCCCGGCGGTGACGGCGTCGCCGCCAGTATCGAATACGCGGTCGCGGTGCTCGGCGTCTCGCGGGTGGTCGTCTGTGGTCATTCCGGCTGCGGCGCGATGACCGCCGTCGCCGAGCGCCACGATCTCAGCGCGATGCCGACGATCGCGCAGTGGCTGCGGCACGCCGATGCCGCCGCCGCCCGGGTCGGCGCCGCGGCAGCCGATCCCGTCTCGACGCTCGTGCGCGCCAATGTCGTCGCGCAGCTGTCGAATCTGGCCACCCACCCGTCCGTTGCCCGCGCGCTGGCCGATGGCGCCCTGGTTGCCGAGGGGTGGGTGTTCGACATCGGCACCGGCACGGTGACCGTGCTCGACGGCCCGGACTCCGCGTCCACGCCGGCCGCCTGAAATCCCCGAAGAAAGGAATCGCACATCATGGTGCACGCACAATTCGACCCCTCCGCCCGCCAGTCCCTGGCCGTCACCGCGGTCGCCGCGAAGACGGCGAAAGACCTGACCTGGCAGGAGATCGCCGACGCCGCCGGCCTGTCGGTCGCCTTCGTCACCGCCGCCGTCCTGGGGCAGCACGCCCTGCCGGAGCAGTCCGCGGTGGCCGTTGCCGAGCTGCTCGGCCTCGACAGCGAGGCGGCGACCCTGCTGCAGACCATCCCCACCCGCGGCTCGATCCCCGGCGGCATCCCGACCGATCCGACGATCTACCGCTTCTACGAAATGCTGCAGGTCTACGGCACCACCCTCAAAGCGTTGGTGCACGAGCAATTCGGTGACGGCATCATCAGCGCGATCAACTTCAAGCTCGACGTGCGCAAGGTCGCCGACCCCGAGGGTGGCGAACGCGCCGTCATCACTCTCGACGGCAAGTACCTGCCCACCAAGCCGTTCTGAGGGTCGTCATGGACTTCGCACAGCACACCATCGAGCTGGCCCGTCGCAATGTCGAGGCGGGTGGACGCCCCTTGACGAGATCGCCACGCCGTGGGACCGGCGCCGCCTGCCCATGCGCCACGAATCGCGCGCCGACGCCGTCGACGTCTATCGCCGCTGGCAGGAGCGCAACGGTGGCGACCGCCGGGTCGCTGGGGCTCCGACCGCGGACTGATCAGCGGCCGGACCGGACCTCGCGGACCGCGCGGCGCTTCAGCTGCATCGATCGCAGCAGGAACACCGGGGAGGGCGGCAGCCAGCCGAGTTGCCTGGCCATGCCGAGGTCGTCGCGGTTGGCCCAGTGTTCGAAGATCTTGCCGTCGCGCATGCGGAACCAGTGCGATTCGGTCATCGCGAACGTCTTGCCGGTGGCGGGGAAAGCATTGTCCACCGCGCCGTCTTCGGTGTAGAAGACCAGCGGGCCGATCTGGCGGCCGTACATCGTCGAGTAGACGGTCACCAGGTCGTTCTCGACAGCCGTGGCATGGATGTCGTAGGACATGTCGGTGAAGGCGTCGCGCAGCCACTCGGCCAGCGCGTGGAGCGCTTCGGGGCCGTTTCCGCGGGCCCACGGCGGCGCCGCCTTGCGCTCCCGGGTGAAACCGTCGGGATGGGTGACCTCGGCGAGGTCGGCGACGCTGCCGTCGACCATGAGGTGGATGCCGCGGATCGCCACGGACTTCAGGTCGTCGGCCACGACCCTGGGGCTGATGGTGTTCATGATGACGCTCCGTCTGTGATAGAACTCCCATTGGGTAAAGTTGGACTGTATCTAAATTATTGGACCGGTGATGACCGAAGTCAAGAGGCGGTATGACGCGTCGGGGCGGCGTGCGCAGGCCAGGGCGCGCCGCCACGCGATGGTGGTCGCGGCACAGGAATTGTTCGAGAGCGACGGGTTCCGGCCGACGACGATCGCTGCGGTCGCCGAACGGGCGGGCGTGTCGGCGGAGAGCGTGTACAAGGCGTTCGGCACCAAGGCGGCGCTGGCCAAGGCCGTGTTCGATATCGTGATCGCGGGCGACGACGAGGACGTCCCCGTCTATCAACGGCCCGAACAGCAGGCGATGCTCGCCGAGCCGGACGTGCGCCGCAAGATCGAGATGTTCGTCCACGGCCTGGCCCAGCGGCAGGCGCGATCGGCCAAGGTGCAGTTCCTGATTCGCGACGGTCGCCACGTCGACAACTCGCTCGTCCCGGTGTGGGACAAGCTGGCCGAGGAGGGTCTGGTCGGGATGACCATGCTGGGACGGCACCTGCTCGAGACGGGGCAGCTCCGGGCAGGGATCGACCTCGACGAGGTTCGCGACGTCCTGTGGAACTACCTCGCCATCGACACCTACGAGCGGCTGGTGCTGGCCAGGGGCTGGTCGGTGGACCGCTACGCGGGCTGGGTCGCGCGCGCGATCATCGCCGCGATCACCTGAGGCTCAGCCACTCCGGTGCGCGGTCGAGCCGCGGCAGGGTACCGGATACCTGCGCGACCAGCTGCCAGGGGCGGTTGGTGTCGGTGCCCGCTTTGCCGCTGGTGAGGATCGCGCCAGCGAGCCCGCGTTCGGGGTCGGCCCAGCCGTACTGCGTCGTCAATCCGCTGCGGCCGAAATGGAATCGGGTGTCGCGGCCGAACTTCGACCGGCGCCCACCCAGCTCGAATCCCGCGCGGCTGACCCGGCCCGCCGCACCCGGTATGCGGTCGGCCGGGCGGATCGCATCGAACAGCGTGGTGGGTTCGATGATCCGGATGCCGTCGAGTTCGCCACCCCGCGTGAGGATTTCGTAGAAGCGCGACAGCTCGTAGGCGGTGGTCACCAGATTGCCGGAGGGGAGTTCGGCGGTGAGGAACGCGTCGTTGTCGGACTTGGACGCCTTGTCCATCCGCCCACCGAGCGCCTTGCGCGCCAGGAACAGTGACAGCCGCGAGGGCGGCGGACCGGTCTTCACGCTCGGCACGACCATGCCGATCTCCGCGGGATCGACCCCGAAGTTGTTCCAGCGGAACCCGAACGGAACCAGCACCTGCTCGGCGAGGTGCTCCCGCATCCGCTTGCCGGTGGCGCGCTGCACCAGCAGGCGCTGGATCAACCCGCTGGTCAGCGCGTGGTAGACGCGGAACCGGCCCGGCGGCCAGCTCGGCACGAGATCGGCGAGCGCCGACACGGCCAGCTCCTCGTCGGGCACCACATCACTGCCCTTGTACGGCGGCGTGATGAACGGGACGCCCGCCGAATGCGACAGCACGTGACCGATGGTGATCCGGTCCTTGCGATGCGACGCGAACTCCGGAATGTATTCGCACACAGGGTCGCTCAATGCGAACGCGCCCTGCTCGACGAGCATGGACATCACCGTGGCGGCGACGCCCTTCGCGGTCGAGAAGCCACAGAACGGGGTGTCCGGTGTGGCCAGGATCTTCTCGGCGCCGGGGGAGTCCCTCGGCGCATTGCCCCACCCGTGGCCGATGGTCCGGTTCAGCACGATCTTGCCGTTGCGGCGCAGGCACACCTGGATCGCCGGTGTCGTCCCCATCGCGTACCAGTCGCGCACCGAGGCCCACAACCGCGCGACCGCCTCGGCGGACGTCCCCGCCTCGACAGGGTCGTCCTCGTGCCCGACCGTCGTCACCGTATCCAGGTCCTCGGCGACCGTCACCAATGTGCCGGAGAGTGCGCTCATGCGACCCAGCCTATCGACGCCGCGGATCACCGACCCTGTGATGTGGGCACCTCAGCCCCGGGACCTGGGCGGATGGCGGTTAGATCGCGTACTCGAGTATCGCGGGTTGCCAGTTCGGAACCTGGTCACTGATGGATGGCACGATCGGACCATGAATCACCTGACCAGCCGGTTCGCGGGGGACCTTGATTTCGGAGACGACTCGGTGGCCGGTGCCGCGCTACCTGCTGGAATAGACGGATTCGGAGAGGGTGCCTGGTATTGGATCCATGGTGATGCGACTCTGAACCAGAGCGAACTCGACAAGGCAGAGGCCGCTCTCCTCGGTGTAAAGGCTCTAGTCGCTGCGGCCTTCGTCGCTTTCGCCGCTGAGCTGACCGATCCCCGGTCGACGACTTCCTTGTTTCGCGATGTTCATCTCGAGGAGATCCCCGAAGAGATGGTGTGCGACTTGTTCGACGTGGACACCTGTGCGGCTGTTACCAACAAGGTCTTCCTCGACCATCTACTCCTCGTCGGCATTGCGATCAGCCCCGCAGGGAGGGAACGTGTTCTCGCGCTCGACTTCGCAATCGGCGCTGACAAGCCCACCGACCAGCTGCTTGTCGCCGTGTGGGATCGGAACAACACCGTTACCGTCCACCACGAAAGTTGACCAAGTTCGTCGTATATCTCGCGGGCCTCGAGCGCCTGCAATCGACTGAGGGCGGTAGCCCAGCGCAAACGAGCCGCGCGCTCCCGGCGCCATGGGTCCGACCGCATCCTGAGCGGCCGGGCCCACCTCACCCGGCGCGCGTAGACCAATCCCGCCCGTCGCCGCGCGACCAGCGAGGTCCGCCCGGTGCCGGAGGTGAGATGTCCCTCTGAGTGGGGACTGTGCCGCAGCCGTGCTACGGCACAGTCCCGATGCGGTGCCGGTCACGCGCGCGCTTCGGTCAGCACGGCGGCCCGGGTCGGGTCACCCGGTGTGCGGCCTGCCGCGACGACGGCACGCCTGGCGTACGCGCGGACATCGGCGTCAGGGTCGGCAATCGCGGTCTCCAAGGCGTCCACCGCGGCGTTGTCGGCCGGCCAGGTCGCCAGCGCGAGAACCGCGGCCTTACGGACGTCAAGGTGCCGGTCGGCGAGAGCTTCGGTCAGCGGTGACACAGCCGATTCCGGCGAGGCTCCGGCCAGGCCTCGTGCCGCGCCGACTCGCACCTGCCAGGCCGAATGGCGCAGCGCCGCAGCCAGTTCCGTGACATCCTCGGCGCCGGTACCCAGCGCGGCATAGGCCGTCAGCGCGGCGGCCCGCACCAGCGGATCGGGATCGCCGGTGAGCACCCGCACCACCTCGACCCCACCCGCACCGATCGACGCGAGACCCTGGGCGACGGCGATCCGCACCTCGCGATTCACGTCACCGGCGATGGAGGCCACCGCTTCGGCGTCGTCGAGCGACACGAGCGCACGCACCGCCTCGATTCGGACCCGATGATCGGCATCGCTCAGTGCCGCACGGTATTCCACGGCCGACCCCGCTCGCAGCGCTCGCAGCAGGTCGACGACGGTGGCCCGCACGAGCGGATCCGGGGAACCGAGGTGCCCGGCCAGCGCACCCGCGCCCGGCAGCACCTCTACCAGCTCCCGCAGGCTCTCGGCCGCGGTCCGCCGCACCGAGGCGGCCTCGTCACCGAGCGCGCGCACCAGTTCACCGGCGAACCCGTCAGGTGTGTTCTCGGTGAGCACCGACAGCGCGGCCACCCGCACGACCGGATCGGGATCGGTGAGGTAGCTCGAAACATCGTCGACGGCAGGCGAATCCAGGGCGAGCAGGGTAACCAGCCGGGGCGAGGAGGGCGAGGCAGCCACCGGCTGACTGCGCACCGGCGCGTCGTGCTGCGGCGCCCGGGTCCCGACCAGCTCGGGCTGCGCGATCACCTCGACGATCGGCTCGGCCGAGGGCACATCGTCCAAGCCAGGAACCGGCACCAGATACGGTGCCACCGACCGCTTCACGAACTCCATGTCACCCGCGGCGGTCTTGCGCAGATTCAGGTGGAAGTTCCACGACTCGTCGTCGCGCTCGGGCAGATCGGCGCGGTCGTGATAGAGCCCCCACCGGGATTCGGTGCGGGTCAGTGAGCTGCGCGCCGCCATCTCCGCGCAGTCGCGGATGAACGACACCTCCGCCGCCCGCATCAACTCGTGCGGTGTCCGGGCACCGATTCCTTCCACCTCACCGCGCATCCGCTCGAAGGTCTCCACCGCGATCGACAGCTTGGCCGCGGTCTTCGGCGGCGCCACATAGTCGTTCACGAAACGCCGCAGCTTGTATTCGACCTGCGGCTGCGGCGGCCCTTCCGGCTGACGCAGGGGACGGTAGATCAGTTCGTGCGCGGCGGCGAGCTGGTCCTCGGGCAATGCGGTCGGCGCAGCGACTTCGGTCAGTGTGGACGCCGCGTGCGCGCCCGCAAGATCGCCGTAGACAAACGCGCCGATCATGTAGTTGTGCGGCACGCACGCCAGATCACCGGCGGCATACAGTCCGGGGACCGTGGTGCGGGCGTTCTCGTCCACCCACACGCCCGACGCGGAATGCCCACTGCACAAACCGATCTCGGAGATGTGCATCTCGATATCGTGGGTGCGGTAGTCGTGGCCGCGATTGGCGTGGAACGTGCCGCGAGTGGGCCGCTCGGTGGTGTGCAGGATCGATTCGAGGGTCGACAGCGTCTCGTCCGGCAGATGCGAGACCTTGAGATAGATGGGCCCGCGCGCGGATTCGATCTCCTGCTTCACCTCCGCCATCATCTGCCCCGACCAATAGTCGGAGTCGACGAACCGCTCACCCTCGGCATTGACCTGGTAGCCACCGAACGGATTCGCGACATAGGCGCACGCCGGACCGTTGTAGTCCTTGATCAGCGGATTGATCTGGAAGCACTCGATCCCGGACAGCTCCGCACCGGCGTGATACGCCATGGCGTACCCGTCACCGGCGTTGGTCGGGTTCTCGTAGGTGCCGTAGAGATAGCCCGAGGCGGGCAGCCCGAGCCTGCCACACGGACCCGTCGCCAGGATCACCGCTTTCGCACCGACCTCGACGAATTCCCCTGTGCGCGTGTTCAACGCGGCCGCACCGACGGCACGCCCGTTCTCGGTGAGCACCCGCACGGGCATCAACCGGTTCTCGATCTGGATCTTCTCGCGCATTTTGCGCTGGCGCAGCACGCGATACAGCGCCTTCTTCACATCCTTGCCCTCGGGCATCGGCAGCACATACGACCCCGACCGATGCACCCGGCGCACCGCGTACTCGCCGTACTCGTCCTTCTCGAACTTCACGCCGTACCGTTCGAGCCGCTGCACCATCGCGAAACCCCGTGTCGCCGTTTGGTACACGGTGCGCTGGTCGACGATGCCGTCGTTGGCGCGGGTGATCTCGGCGACGTAGTCCTCCGGCTCGGCCTTGCCCGGGATGACGGCATTGTTCACACCGTCCATCCCCATGGCCAGCGCACCGGAGTGGCGGACGTGCGCCTTTTCCAGCAGCAGCACGTTCGCCCCGGACTCCGCGGCGGTGAGCGCGGCCATGGTGCCCGCGGTGCCGCCGCCGATGACGAGCACATCGCAGTCGAGCCGGATGCGGTCGGACAGGTCGGGAATGTTCACAGCGACTCCAGGATTTGGTCCCGTAGCGCCTGCCGGTCCACCGGCTCGCGCGGGTCGGGCACCTCGACGACCGCGCGCAGCGCACCGTCGCCGAGCACGGCGATCCGGTCACCGAGCAGCAGCGCTTCGTCGAGGTCGTGGGTGACGAAAACGATCGTGGTCGGGTGGGCGCGCCAGGTGTCGACGAGCAGGCGCTGCATCTCCGCGCGGGTCTGGCTGTCGAGCGCGCCGAACGGCTCGTCCATCAGGACGGCGCGCGGCGAACCGGCCAGGCTGCGGGCGAGCTGCACCCGCTGGCGCATACCGCCGGACAGATCACGCGGCAGATAGTCGGCGTACCCGGTGAGCCCGACCTCGTCGAGCCAGCGCTGCGACCGGGTCGCCCGCTGACCGCGCGGCACGCCCCGAAGGCGCAGCGCGAGTTCGACATTGGCGCGGGCGGTCCGCCACGGCAGCAGCGCGTCGTCCTGGAACACCAGCGCCCGATCGGCGGACGGTCCGGCCACGGTGTCGTCGTCGGCGCGGATGACACCGCCGCTCGGGTGCCGCAGCCCGGCGATCGCCCGCAGCAGCGTCGACTTGCCGCAGCCGGATTTGCCGACCAGGACCAGGATCTCACCGGGCGCGATCTCGAGGTCGAGGTCACGCACCACGGTCTTGGCGCCGTAGCTGATCCGCACCGATTCCAGGCTCAAGCGCATGCCGGCCGAGACGGTGGGCGCCGCGGTGGTCGTGGTCATGAAGCAACCTCTCTCGGCAGCCAGCGGGTGACCCTGCGGCCTGCCAGTTCGACGATTCCGGAGGTGAGGAAGCCGAGGACGCCGATGGTGATCATGCCGACGAACACGGCGGGGTAGTCGACGATGGTGTAGGACTGCCAGGTGCGGTAGCCGATCCCGAGTCGCCCGGAGATCATCTCGGCGGAGATGAGGCAGATCCAGGCCACGCCCATACCCACCGAGAGGCCGCTGAACACGCCGGGCAGGATGCCGGGGACCACGACCCTGGTCAGAACTTCGCGCCGGGTGGCACCCAGCGTGCGCACGGCGTCCTCCCAGATGGTCGGCAGCGCCCGGGTCGCGTGCCTGGTACTCACCAGCACCGGGAACAGCGACGCGGTGAAGGTGATGAACACGATCCCGGACTCGTCGCTGGGGAACAGCAGGATCGCCACCGGCACCAGCGCGATCGCCGGGATCGGGCGGATCAGCTCGGCCAGTGGACCGAACACGTCGGCCAGCAGCCGCGACCGGCCGAGGCCGATGCCCGCCAGCACACCGATCACCGCGGCCAGCCCGAACCCGGTGACGATCCGGATCAGCGACTGCGCCACATCCAGGTAGTACTGCCCGGTGCCGAGATGCTCGCCGAACTCGGCGACGATCTCGGTCACCGTCGGCAGGGTGTCGAACCGCAGCCCGGCCCGCACATCACTCGCGGTGAGCAACTGCCACAGGCCGATGGCCACCGCCACCGACGCGACCCGGATCACCCGGGAAACCCACACCGACCTCCCGGACGCGCTGTCGGCATCCGGCGCCTTGTCGGCGAGAACGGTTGTGGTGGAGGCAGTCTCGTCCGACGCGGCGCCGCCCGCCGGGATGGCTTTCGTCCCGACGGCAGCCCCGGAAACCGCGCTCATCCGCGGACTTCCGTCACGGCCTGCTCGTAGGAGACCGGAGCGGCGCTGGGATGAGTGGCACGGTAGCGGTCGGCCGCGGCCTGCGTGGTGAACGGCAGGTACTGCGAGCCCTCGCGCAGCCAGATCGCCTTGTCGGCGAACCAGCGGGTGCCCAGCTCGGCATCGGGGACGTACACCGCGCGAATCGTCTTGCCCTGCGCCTTGGCGGCCTGCACCGCCCGCAACAGGCAGCCGGGGTTGGCGGCGGGCTGTGGCTTGCCCGCACCGTCGACCCAGATCTCTCCGGCCAGTGCCGGATCGTTCACCGGCACAGCGCAGATCGGATCGGTCCCGGTGACCTTGCTCGGATTGACCCGCGAGGCCAGCGCGGTGTCGTAGTCGCCACGACCGGTCTCGGCGAAGGCCTTGCGCAGCGGCCCGTCCTGGACGAACGCGTCGATATCGAGGTCCGCGAAGTCACCGATCGACTTCAGGTAGGCCACATCGTCTTTGAACGCGGCGATCAGGTTCGCCTTGAGCGTGGTGTCGAAACTCGTGCCGCCAGGGCCGTTGTAGAGATACACCACCTCCTGTGGCAGACCCGATCCCTTGGCCACGAGATCTGCTGCTTCGAACGGCTTCTCGTTGAGGAACGCGGTCGCGTCCAGCTGCGCCGCCAGGAAGGCCTGTAGCACCTCGGGATGCTCGGACGCGTAGGCCCGGCGCGCCACCACACCGTGGAAGGTCGGCACGTTCAGCTCGGCGCCGTCGTAGAGCAGTTTGGCCTTGTTCTGCTGCACCAGCAGACCCGGCCACGCCACGAACTGCGACAACGCGCTCACCTGATGCGACTCCAGCGCCGTCGCCCCCACCTGCGGCTGCTGATTCAGCACTTCCACGCCCTTGGCCGGGTCGATGCCCGCCCGGGTCAGCGCCTGCACGAGCGTGCCGTGTCCCGCCGAACCCACACTGGCCGAGATCTTCTGCCCGGCCAGATCGGTGAGTGACCGCGCCGGTGAATCATTCGGCACGACAACCATGTTCAGCGCGCCCTTGGGGTTGTAGCCGGTGATCGAGACCAGCTCGGTGCGCGCGCGTTCGTTGGCCTGGGTCCGGGAACCGTTGATGAGCAACGGGTAGTCGCCCATCGACCCGATATCGATCTTCTCGGCCACCATCTGCGCGGTGATGGGCGCGCCGGTGTCGTAGTCCTGCCACTCCACCTGGTACTTCGCGCCGCCGGCATCGGTGATCTGCTGCAGCCGCTGCTCCAGGTAGCCCTGTGCCCTGAGCAGCGTGCCCGCGGTGACGGTATTGATGGTCTTGGACTGATAGCCGACGACGACCTTGACGGTGCCCGCCGGTGCGGCATCGGAGTTTTCGAGGGAGCAGCCCGCCGCGGCGAGCGCGACGGCGAGCACGGCGGGGACGAGACGAGTGATCTTCATGCGTGGATTTCCCGGGTTCAGCGGAGCAGATAGGGCATGTTGACGGTGACGGCGCCGGTGGGGCAGCGGGCCGCGCAGGGCCCGCAGTACCAGCACTCGTCGACGTGCATGTAGGCCTTGCCCGAATCCTCGTGGATGGCAAGGGAATCGAGCGGACACATATCGACGCACAGGGTGCAGCCGGTGATGCACAGCGATTCGTCGATCGTCACGGGGACGTCGGCACGCTGGGGGACCAGTGCCATCTACAGGACCTTCCATTCGGGTGCGGTGCGGGTGAGGCTGCCGCGCATGGTGATGCGGTCACCGCGCATGCGGATGTACTCGAGGTCGACGGGTCGGCCGTCGTCGAGATGGGTGAGGCGCTCGAGCATCAGCAGCGGAGCACCCGCCGGTGTGTCGAGGGTCGTCGCGGTGTGCGGATCGGCCGCCACCGCTTCGAGGGCGAGTTCGGCGGCGCCGAGGGACTGCCCGGTGACCTGCTCGAGCAGGACGAAGACGTCTGTGGTCTCGAGATCGTTGGCCAGCACGGCAGCGCCGACATCGGGGGCGAGATAGGTGAGATCGAGGCTCAATGGCAGGTCGGCGAGGAAACGTAGCCGCTCGATGTAGACCACGCGGTCGCCGGGCGCGAGACCGAGCCTGCGCGCGACGGCCGGGGGAGCGGTGATGTGGGTGGCCGCGCGCACCTCGTTGCGGACGGTGCCGTGTTCCTTGAGCGTCTCCTGCAAGCCGAGCAGCGCGTCCAGGCCGTGGTCGTATTTGCGGGCCGCGACGCGGGTGCCGACCTTCGGCGCGCGATCGATGAGGCCTTCGGCGCGTAGCAGCGCCAGCGCCTCACGGACAGTGTTGCGGGAGGTGTCGTGCTCGGCGGCGAGCTCCTGCTCGCCGGGCAGCGCGCCCTCGACCGCGCCGGCCAGGATCTGGTGGCGCAGGATGTCGGCCACCCGGCGCGCCCGATCGGCGCGCTGGCCTCGAATCGGGGTGGGCTCTGCGGCTGCCGTTTTCTCGCTGACCTGCATGAACAGCGACGATAGCGGCCATTATGCGGGCCGGAGCCCGGCGTGAAACGGGCTCGAATTCAGGGGATGTTTCTACGCCGGATGACCATCGCCGGGACCTGCGGTGATCGCGCCGCGCGCGGGTATTACGCCACCCCGGCCGGTCCGGGTGACATTCGGATCACGTCGATCGCAATGTCGCCCGGTGACCGGAGGGGATCAGGGCTGACCGGGCTTGAGGAGGATGAACAGGCCGTTCGCCTCCGCGCATAGGCGCTCGCCGTCGTGCATCGTCGCCCGCAGATACACCTTGCGGCCGTCGGTGCGCTCGACCCACGCGCGGATCGTCAGCTCCCGGTTGAGCGGGGTGATCGAGCGGTAGTCGATGGTCAGCGACGCGGTGCGGGTGACGGCCTTGGTGTGCACCGCGGCGGTCATGCCGAGGATGTCGTCGAAGGCGACGCCGATCTGGCCGCCGTGCGCCGCGCTGTTGCCGCCGAGATGGAAGGTACGGAAGGTCAGCTTGGCGGTGACACCGTCCTCATCGGCGCTGTCCACCGTGTACGGCGGCAGCGTGATGTTGCCGCGTGAGGGCAGATCGGTGCGGGTCCAGCTCGGTGCCGACCACTCGTCCACGACCGCCGCGTCGAGGCGGGCGTTGAGCTGCTCGAGCGTCGAGATCGCGTCCTTGGCCAGTTCGTCGGACGGGTTGATCAGGCGCACGCGGTCCATCAGCTCGCGCACCTGTTCGATCAGTTCCCCGTAGTGCGGGCCGCCGATCGTGTGGCCCAGTTTCGCTTCCTTGCGCTGCTGGATCAGCTCGGCGATCGGCCGGAACCCGCCTTCGTGGTGCTCTGCGTCCGGCAGCGAAGCGCCGACCTGTGTATCGTCCATATGCAACACGTTATCGCTGCCGAGCTGGATGTTCGCGTCCGGTGTCCCACTTCGGCGCGCGCTCGTGACACGGCTCACCGCCGCAGGCCCGCCTCTATTAGGCTGGGTGTCGATCACCGAGCAGGTCTGTACGTACCGGAAGGGCCGGCGCGCCCGCGTGGTGCCCGGCGGAGGAACGGCGAAAGGCTGAGCGCATGGGTATCGCGGCGGTTGTGTTCGACATGGACGGCGTGCTGATCGATTCCGAGCCCATCTGGGAACAGGTCCGGCGCGACTATGTCGAACGCAAAGGCGGCCGGTGGCAACCGGATTCGCAGCGCAAGATGATGGGCATGACCACCGCCGAGTGGGCCGCCTACATGAGTGACGACCTCGGCGTCGCCATGCCGCTCGACGAGATCTCGACCAAGGTGATCGACCTGATGGCCGACAGGTACGCCCATCACGTGCCGTTGCTGCCGGGAGCGGTCGAGGCGGTGCAGCGGTGCGCCGGTCAGTGGAAACTCGGCCTTGCCAGTTCCTCGCCGCGTACCCTCATCGACCTGGTGCTCGCGAAATCCGGTCTGCTGGAGTACTTCTCGGCGATCCTGTCGACCGAGGAGATCGGCAGGGGCAAGCCGGCGCCGGATGTGTACCTCACCGTCGCGCGGCGGCTCGGGGTCGATCCGAAGGACTGTACCGCCGTGGAGGATTCGACCAACGGATTGCTCTCCGCGCACACGGCGGGCATGCGCCTGATCGCCTGCCCCCGCCCGGAGTTCCCGCCGGCACCCGACGCGCTGGCGCCGGCCGCTGTGGTGATCGACGATCTCGACCAGCTGACCCCCGAGGTGGTCACCGGCTGACCGGAGTCAGAAGCTGCCGGTGACGCCGTCGATCCGTTCCCGCAACAGGTCGGCGTGGCCGTTGTGCCTGGCGTACTCCTCGATCATGTGCAGATACGCCCAGCGCAGGGTGTAGCCGTCGGAACGCCACGGGACAGGGAAGACATGGTCGAGCGGCAGTTCGGCGACGGCCGCGTCGCAGGCGGCGACCTCGGCGTGGAACGCGGCGAAGACGTCCTCGGCGGGCAGCGCGGCGAGGTCGTCGAAATCGGCGTCGGGCTCGGTCACCGACCCGTAGACCGGCTCGACCGATTCACCCGCCGCCGACACCCGGAACCACCCGCGCTCGACCTCGGTGAGGTGGCGGACCAGCCCGAGCAGCGAGAGCGTCGACGGTGGCACCGACCGGGTCGCGAGCTGCCCGGCGTCGAGACCGCCGCATTTGCCGAGCAAGGTCTGGCGGTGAAAGTCCAACCAGGACTGCAGCATCGGGCGTTCCGCCGCCCCGACGAGGGTCCGCGCCGGCGTGAGTTCGGGTGCTGTCCACGTCACCGGCGCGACGGTACTCCGCGCAGCCCCGGCCCGCAGGTCGTTTTCGTCGGCCGCTGGTGAACATGGCTGCCGATGCCGATTCATCGCTACCACTGTCCTGGCACGCCTTCGATCCGGCACACTGGCCCGATGGGTGCTTACCGTGACGATTCGCCGGAGGTCGTCGTCCACCTCGGCGACGGCTCCGGCGCGCCACGCGCCGTCGACCCGGCCGACCTCGGCACCGATGCCACCGATCCTGCCCCCGACCACCCGTTTCTCCTGCTGACCCGTACCGGGACCGAGCACATCCAGGCCCGCCTTCTCGACGACGGCACCTACGAACTCGAGCACGTCGACGGCGCAGACCACCACCAGCTCTACACCACCGACGCACTGCTGGTTCGCGACATCGTGTGGTCCTGGATCCAGCGGGACCACTGGTGGCATGACACCGTCGCCTGGACCACCGTCGACCCCGCCATCGCCGAACTCGACGCCCTGCGCGCCGAACTGTCCGAGATGCTCGACGGCATCTCGATCATGGACTCGGTCACCGACGAACTCGACCGCGCACTGGCCCGCGCGGACGAATTACTCGGCGCCGACCTGGATTTCGGCGACGACCCGTTCGAATCCGCCTGACACCGGACCTAGCGTGTCAGACGTCTTCCGTGCCCTCGCACCAGTCGTCGAAGGCGTCGAACGCCGCCTTGGCGGGCTCAGGGACGAGATCCTCGACGACGTTTTCGATCGGGTCCCAGATACGGTCGCAGCCCTGTGGCGCCGGTGGCCACGACTCGATGAACTCCACCAGGGTTGATTTCGGTGTTTCGGGCTCCTGAGCGGCGGCGATTCCCGTAGTGGCCAGCGTCAAGCCCGCGGCAACACCCGCGGTGGCGACGATCCGGTGAACGATTCTCATGACATCCTCCTGTCCGTGCCGACAACGTGATGTCCCGCGATCGTAACTCGCGCCATGGTGGGTGGTCAGCGTGCCCTGGCGCCCCAGCGACCCCCGTCGTAGCGCACGTCGATGGGGTGGTCGAAGGCGGTGGAGACGTGGTCGGTGGTGATGACGTCCGGGGCGGGGCCTGCGGCGACGGTGTGGCCGTCGGCGATGAGCAGGGCATGGGTTGTGGTGGTCGGTAGTTCTTCGAGATGGTGGGTGACCAGGATCGATGCCACCTCGGGGTGGGTCTGGTCGAGGGTGTCGACGGTGGTGAGCAGTTGCTCGCGGGCGGCCAGATCGAGGCCGGTGGACGGTTCGTCCAGGAGCAGTACGCGGGGGCCGCTGATGAGGGCGCGGGCGATCAGGGTGCGGCCGCGTTCGCCCTGGGACAGGGTCGGCCAGACGTCCTCGGCTTTGCCGGACAGGCCGAGCGAATCGATGATCGCGTCGGCCCGCGCCAGGTCGTCTGCGGTGGGGGACCAGCGCATCGGGGTGTCGATCGTGCCGGTGATGCCGGTCAGGACGACCTCGCGCACGGTGAGCGGCGAGCGCAGCGGATGCCGCGGGTTGACATGCCCGATCGAGCGGCGCAGCCGCGCCAGCTCCACCCGGCCGAACTGTTCGCCGAGTACCCGCACGGTGCCGGTGGTGGGGAAGGTGACCGCGCCGCAGAAACCGAGCAGGGTGCTCTTGCCCGCACCGTTGGGGCCGAGCAACGCCCAGTGCTCGCCCGCCCGCACGGTCAGCGAGACGCCGTCGATGATCTTCTTGCCGTCACGGCGGAAGGTCACCTCGTCGAGTTCGATCACGGGGGCGGCGGTCATGCGAATGCCTCCTTCAACGCGGACAGGTGGGCGCGGCTGAATTCGGCTGCCGCCGTGGGGTTCCGGTCGGCGACGGCCTGGGCGAGCTGTTCGTGCACGGCGTGGTCGGCCTGTTCCGACGCGACGGGGCGCAGCGCGAGCATGTCGATCATGGCCAGGCGCAGCCGCGGGAGGAAACTGTCGAACAGCTGGGTCAGCACGTCGTTGTGGGCGGCGACGATCACCGCGCGATGAAAGGCCATGTCGGCATCGACGTGCTCGGCCACGGTCTGCCCGTCGGCGCGACGGTTCGCCAGCGCGCGGCGGATGGCGCGAACATCGGCGGGGGTGCGCCGTCGCGCCGCCAAGGCGGCGGCCTCGGCCTCGATGGCGATGCGCGCCTCGATCACCGCGGCGATGGTGGCGCCGCGCAGGACGACATCCCAATCCTCGGTGACATCGAGCGCGGTGACGAACACACCGGCGCCCTGCCTGCTGTCGAGCACTCCCTTGCCCGCCAGCTCCCGGATCGCCTCGCGCAAGGTCGACCGGCCGACGCCCAGCTGGGCGGCGAGCGCCGTCTCGCCGGGTAATCGGTGACCCAGTGGCCACTCTCCGGCACGGATCCGCGTGAGAAGGAGCTCGGCCGCTTGTGCGGCCAACGGCTGACGCCGTACCTGCGATATCACCCGAAAACCTCTCTACTTGTCTGAGGAGTTGTGGTAGAAGTGTACCCATCATGACGCACACCGCGCTTCTCCTCGGCCGCCACGGCGGGGCCTGACCGACCGGCCGCCCCGCCGTGGGGCTCTGTCGTGGCCGGTCGCCGTTATCTCGTGGCCCGATGTGGCCAGGAAGCAGAACAGTCATGAGTGCATTTCCCACCTTGGTGACCCCCGCCGGCGCCGTCGCCGCCGGCGCGCCCGCCTGGAACCGGCAGCGGCATTCGGCCATGCCGTCACACCGCTACCGCGATGTCCACCGGCGCGTGGAAGTTCCTGGTGGACAGCGGGACTGGCCGGACGCCCGGATCATCACCGCCCCGCTGTGGGTTCCGGTAGACCTGCGCGACGGCAATCAGGCGCTGGCCGAACCGATGGATCCCGACCGCAAGGGCCGGTTCTTCGAACTGCTGGTCGCCATGGGGTACAAGGAGATCGAGGTGGGCTACCCCTCCGCCTCACAGACCGATTTCGACTTCGTGCGGCTGCTGGCGCACTCGCCGATCGCGCCACCCGATGTGACCATCGTTGTGTTCACGCCCGCTCGCCGTGACCTGATCGAACGGACCGTCGAATCGGTACGCGGCATCACCAACGAGGTGGTCGTCCACCTCTACACCGCCACCGCGCCGGTCTGGCGGGACGTGGTGCTCGGCAAGGATCGCGGGCAATTGCGCGAGCTGATCCTGGACGGCGCCCGCGCTGTTCTCGCCGAGGCAGGCGACCTGCCGAACGTGCGCTTCCAGTTCTCGCCCGAGGTGTTCAATCTGACCGAACCCGACTTCGCCCTGGAGATCTGCGACGCGGTCACCGAGCTGTGGCAGGCCTCCCCGGAGCGGCCGGTGACCCTGAATCTGCCTGCGACAGTGGAGGTCGCGACACCGAACATCTACGCCGACCAGATCGAGTACATGCATCGCAACCTGGCGCGCCGCGACGGGGTGATCTTGTCGGTGCACCCGCACAACGACCGGGGGACCGGCATCGCCTGCGCCGAACTGGCCGTCCTGGCCGGCGCGCAGCGGGTGGAGGGCTGCGTGTTCGGCAACGGTGAACGCACCGGCAATGTCGACATCGCGACGCTGGCGCTGAATCTGCACGCGCAAGGCGTCGACCCGATGGTCGACTTCTCCGACATCGACGAGATCCGCCGCACCGTCGAGTACTGCACCCGGCTGCCCGTGCACGAAAGGCATCCGTACGTGGGCGATCTCGTGCACACCGCCTTTTCCGGAACGCACCAGGACGCGATCCGCAAGGGCATGGCACACCATCGCACACGCGCGGCCGAAGCCGGAGTCGCCGAGCGCGAGATCGATTGGCAGGTCCCGTATCTGCCGATCGACCCCGCCGACATCGGTCGCTCCTACGACGCCGTGATCCGGGTCAACTCCCAATCCGGCAAGGGCGGCATCGCCTACCTGCTGCAGACCGGGTACGGGCTGGACCTGCCGCGGCGTTTGCAGATCGATCTCGCCCGCCGGGTGCAAGAGCACGCCGACGACACCGGTGTGGAGGTCACCGCCAAGGAGCTGTTCACGCTGTTCGAACAGGCCTACACGTCGGCCGAGCCGCGAATCGCTTTGGCGCAGTGGCGGGTTGCCGAGGGCGCCACGGAGATCGTGCTCGAGATCGACGGTCGCGAACTGTGTTCGGTGCATCGCGATGTCGGCCCGGTCGACGCGGTGACGACCGCCCTCGCCGCGGCGGGATACCCCGTGGAGATCCTGGGTCTGACACAGCATTCGGTCGGCCAGGGCGCCGACAGCACGGCCGTGAGCTACCTGGAATACCGGGTGGGCGGCCGCACCGGCTGGGCCTACGGCCGGAGCAAGTCGGTGATCGCGGCGTCGCTCGACGCGGTGATGAACGCGGTGAACGCGCGAACGTAGGCCGTGAGTGGGGCGGCGGAGTGACCGTCGCCCCACGTGACCCGGCAACGATGGCCACGAAAAACCTGTGGGCGACAAACGAATTCAGGCCGACTCGACGACGGGGGCTACCGAGATCTCGGGTACGACACCTGTAGTCTGGCGTCGGAGGGAGGACTCATGATGATCGACTTTGTTCCCGACCGGAACCTGTACCCGTTCGAGTCCCGGTGGTTCGACTCGTCCGCCGGCCGGGTGCACTACATCGACGAGGGGACCGGACCGCCGATCCTGTTCTGTCACGGCGCTCCGTCGTGGAGCTTCGTCTACCGCCACATCGTGCGGAACCTGCGGGATCGGTACCGATGTATCGCCGTCGACAATCCGGGCTTCGGATTGTCCGAACGTCCCGCGGGCTACGGCTACACCGTCGCCGAGCACACCGCCGTCCTCGGCGAGCTGATCGATCACCTGAAGCTCGACGACTTCGTCGTGATGGGCCACGACTGGGGCGGACCCATCGGCCTCGGCGCGGCCACCACTCGCGCGGATCGGGTGCGGGGAATCGTGCTGGGCAACACCGTGTTCTGGCCGATGGAAGCGCTGGCCAACAAGGCGTTCAGCACGATCATGAGCAGCAGGCCGATGCAGCGGCGGATTCTCGAACAGAATTTCCTCGTCGAGCGCGTCCTGCTGGCAGAACTGGGCCGCAAGCTCACCCAGGCCGAGGCCGACCACTACCGCGCGGTACAGCCCAGCGCGGAAGCCCGGTGCGGACTCGCCGCGACGCCCAAGGAGATTCGCGCCGCACGTCCGCTCCTGGACCGGCTCGCCCGAGACGTGCCCGCCCTGCTCGGCGACAAGCCGACCCTGCTGGTCTGGGGCATGAAGGATATGGCGTTCCGTCCGAATGCCTATCTTCCGCGCATGCGTACCGTCTTCACGGATGTCGACGTAGTCGAGCTGCCGCGGGCGGGCCACTTCATTCAGGAACACGAACCGGACGTGATCACGGCGGCGATCGCCCGGCGATTTCCGGCGAGTGGATCTTCGGAACCATCACCTGGCCGGTGAGGGACGGATCCGCGCCGTTCAGCACCAGCCGGTGAGGAACATCAGGCCCAGGCTGGCTACACCGAGGATCAGGCCGAGCGCGCCACCGAGGAGCAGGGGGCGGATACCCGCGCTGCGGAGCCGCTCGACGCTGAACGAAGTACCGATCGCGGCGAGGACCGCGGCGATGAGCCAGCTGCTGGTCGTGGCCAGCGGTGCGGTCAGCGCGCCGGGCAGGATGCCGAGGCCGGCGACGATCGAGGCGGCCAGGAACAGGACGACGAACAGGGGGAACGCCTGGCGCAGCGAACCCGCGGGTGCGCCGGTCTCCTCGACGAGGTGACGACGCCCGACGTGCAGGCCCAGACACAGCGGAATGATGGCCAGACTCCGCACCAGCTTCACGATCACCGCGAAATGCGCCGCACCTGTGCCGAAGACGACGCCCGCCGCCAGCACCGAGGAGGTGTCGTTGATCGCGGTTCCCACCCACAGGCCGAACGCTTCCTGCGACAGGCCGAGTGCGCGGCCGAGCGGCGGATACACCAGCACGGCAGTGACATTGAAGACGAAGATGGTGCCCAGCGCGTAGGCGACCCGCTGTTTGTCCGGGCGCAGTACCGCGGTTGCCGCCGCGATCGCGGACGCGCCGCAGATCGTCGTCCCCACGGCCACCAGCGTCGCCGATTCCCGGTCGACCGCCAGCATCCGGCCGACGCAGAACGCCGCCACCGCGCCGACGACGAGCGTCCCGAGCAGCACGAGCGCCGTCTCCCGTCCCACGCTCAGCACCGACCCCAGCGGCAGCCCTAGCCCGAGCAGCACGATCGCCAGCCCGAGCAACCGCTGCCGGGCGACCTCGAGCCCTGGACCGAACAGCTCGTCGGTCGACTCCTGCCGCCGCAGCACCATCCCGGCGGCTGCGCCCGCACCCAGCGCCAGTACGGGAGCACCGATCATCGGCAGTGCCTTGCCGACCGGCGTCGCCACGGTAGCCACGAGTGCGGCGAGGGCCAGACCGGGAGCGAAGGTGCGTACGCGATTCACTCCACTACCTTCGCCGCACCGAAGAATAGGAGGTAGAGGCCGGTTTCCGAGGAGCTCATAATTATGGCTTATGGGATGGGGGTTCGGTGGGTGTGCTTTCCTGGAGGGGTGCGGAAACGAACCCGGCTGACGATCGCCGCCGGTATCGGTCTGATGCTGTGGGGTGAATGGGCGAACTGGCGCGCGTCCCGGCGGGGCGTCGGGCCCGTGCGCGCCGGGTCCGAGGCGGTCGTTGTCCTCGGCTATCGCAACACGGGGGAACGAGCCAACGCCATGAACCGGTGGCGGGTCCGTGCCGGTTTGCGTTCCATCGACCCGGGTGCGACCGAGACCCGCCTCGTACTGTGCGGGGCAGCCTGCGCGGGCCCGGTACCGGAAGCCACGCTGATGGCGGAGTACGCGACACAAGCGCGCGGATACCGCGGGGAACTCGTGCTCGAGGATTCGAGCCGATCCACTTGGGAGAACATCGCTTTCGCGATCCCGTATCTGAAGGACGCCGACCGGATCAAGATCGTCTCACTGCCCACCCACGCCGCGACGGGCCGCGACTACCTCGCGGAACAGAGCCCGGAACTGGCCGTGCGCCTCGTCCCGGGACGGGAATACCGATTCGGCGAATGGATGCCGCTGAAACCGGTCGTCGCCCTCTACGGCGTGGTGAAGGATCTGCGCCACCGACTCCGCTCCGGCGACGCCTGATGCGGAGCGACAGCGCCGCCTCACCCATAATCGGCGCATGACGCTGCCACCCGGAGCCCCCGATCTGGAGGTGCTCGACCTCCTCGTATCGGTGTCCGAACTGGGCAGCCTGGGTGCCGCCGCCCGCAGACACGGCATCAGCCAGCCCGCGGCGAGCATGCGGATCAGCGCGCTGGAACGCCGGATGCGGGTGAAACTGCTCGACCGGGGGCCGACCGGCTCCGAGCTGACCGACGCGGGCCGCGCCGTCGTCGACCACGCGCGCACCGTCCTCGCGGCCGTGCGCGATCTCGTCGACGACGTCGACCGCCTGCGCGCGGCCCAGGCCCCGCGCCTGCGCATCGCCGCCTCGAAAACGATTGCCGACCACCGCATTCCACACTGGCTTGCCGCGCTGCGCACCGACCATCCCGAGGTCCTGATCTCCCTCGAAGTGGAGAACTCGACCCAGGTCGCCGCCCTCGTCCGCGACGGCGTCGCCGACCTCGGATTCGTCGAAGGCCCGCATCCACCCGCCGGTCTCGGCAGCCGGGTGCTCGGCACCGACGACCTGGTCGTCGTCGTGGCGCCGGACCACCCGTGGGCACGCCGCACGACACCGGTCGCCCTTGCCGAATTGGCAGGCACCGCACTGCTGTGGCGCGAACCCGGCTCCGGCACCCGCGACACCGTCTGGGATCTGCTCAGCACCGCCGCGACACCCACCGGACCGGCCGCGGAACTGGGATCGGCCGCGGCGATCGTCGCCGCGGCCAGAACAGGTATGGCGCCGGCCGTCTTGAGCCGTTTGATCGCGGCACCCGATCTCGCCACCGGCGCCCTGGTCGCCGTTCCGTCCGCCGACGCTGCCCGGCTGACCCGCAAATTCCGCGCCATCTGGCGCCGCAACACCCCGCCCTCTGGGCCGGGCGAACTGCTCGTAGAACGCGCTGCCCAGCTGGAGAATGCCCGATCGCGGACCCGGCGCCCGTCGTCGAGGCAGGAACCGGCATAACCCCGAACCTGCTCGGCAACACGTGACGGGGTTACGGAATCGCCTGGTGAACCGGATGGTCCAGCGAAATGGTGCAGAAGCGGAGCAGACAGCTCTAGTCTGTATCCGCTACACACTGTGGAGGTTGGATCAATGACGGTCGAGATCGTGACCGAGCCGGCGCCGGAGGACCTGTGGACCGGATCAGGTCGGGCCGCCGGAGGTCCGCCGACGTCGATGATCGAGCGGATGACGCTGATCCTCGACGCGTTCGATGCGACCACCCCCACCCTCACCCTGCTCGGCTTGGCCGAACGCACCGGACTGCCGCGCTCGACCGTGCACCGCATCCTCGACCAGATGATCCGGCTGCGCTGGCTCGCACACACTCCCGGCGGCTACCGTCTCGGCCTGCGCGTGCTCGAACTCGGCGGGCTGGCCGCCGAGCACAACGAATTGCGCGAGGTCGTCGGGCCGCTGCTCTACGACCTCAGCCAGCGCACCGGCCTGATCGGTCACCTCGCCGTCCTCGACGGGCGTGAGGTGCTGTTCCTCGACCGCGCGGGCGGACGCAGCCAGGTCGCCATCCCGACCCGCGTCGGCGGCCGACTGCCCGCGCACTGCACCGCACTCGGCAAAGCCCTGCTGGCGACCCTCGAACCGGGCATCGCCGAAGGCTCGCTGCGTGGCAACGCCACCCCGCGCACGGCCCGCACGATCGTCGATCGTGCCGAACTGCATCGCGAACTCGCCCGCATCCGCAACCGGCAGGGCGTCGCCGTCGACACCGAGGAATCGATGCCCGGCGTCGGCTGCGTGGCGGTGCCGATCCGCGGCCGTGGCGTCGCGCTGGCCGCTATCTCGCTGTCGGGCACGGTGAACGGCGACCGCAGCGCACTCGACACCGCCCGGCTGGCGCGGGCACTGGCCGAGGTCGCCAAGGAAGCGGCACGCGCCCTGGCACCCCGGCACGGCCGCCCCCTCTAGACCACTCAGTCCGCCGCGCGGTGCTTCGCCATCGCACGGCCCGCCGCGCGACCGGAGAAGATGCAGCCGCCGAGGAACGTGCCCTCCAGTGCGTTGTAGCCGTGCACGCCGCCACCGCCGAAGCCCGCGACCTCACCGGCCGCGAAGAGACCGGGGAAGGCCGAGCCGTCGGGACGCAGCACCTGCGAGTCGAGGTCGGTCTGCAAGCCGCCCAGCGTCTTGCGGGTCAGGATGTTGAGCCGCACCGCGATGAGCGGGCCCTGGGCGGGGTCGAGAATGCGATGCGGTTTGACGACCCGGCCCGCCTTGTCGCCGAAGTACTTGCGCGCGTTGGTGATCGCGGCGAGCTGGGCGTCCTTGGTGTAGGGATTGGTGACTTCGCGGTCTCTGGCCACGATCTGGCGTTCCAGCTCGGCCGCGTCCAGCCGGGGGCCGCGGGCGATCTTGTTCATGCCGTCGACGAGGTCGGCGAGCGAATCGGCGACGACGAAGTCCACGCCGTGCTGCTTGAACGCCTCCACCGGGCCCGGCGCGCCCTTGGCGACCCGGCTGCGCAACGTGAGCTTGAGATCCTTGCCGGTGATATCGGGATTCTGCTCCGACCCCGACAGTGCGAATTCCTTCTCGATGATCGTCTGGTTCAGCACGAACCACGAGTAGTCGTACCCGGTCGACAGGATCCGGCGCATGGTCTCGTTGGTGTCGAAACCGGGGAAACACGGTGCGGGCATGCGGGTTCCGTTCGCGTCGAACCACAGCGACGACGGACCCGGAATGATCCGGATGGCGTGATCGGGCCAGATCGGATCCCAGTTGTTGATGCCCTCGGTGTAGTGCCACATCCGGTCGCGGTTCACCAGGGCGGCGCCGGCCTGCTCGGAGATGCCGAGCATCCGGCCGTCGACATAGGCCGGTACGCCCGAGATCATCGTCTCCGGGCAGGGGCCGAGGCGTTCGGTGGGCCAGTTGCGGCGGATCAGCTCGTGCGCGTGCCCGATGCCGCCCGAACTCACCAGGACCGAGGGCGCGTGGAAGGTGAACTCGCCCACCACATCCCGGTTGGAGGCGACGCCGCGTTCGGTGTCGCTCGGCGCGAGAACGCTGCCGCTGATCCCGGTGACGGCGCCGTCGTCGACGATCAGCTCGTCGACGCGATGCCGAAACGCGAAGCGCACCAGCCCGCGAGCCTCACCGGCAAGCACGGGTTCGAGGAAGACCCGGACCACCTCGGGTCCGGTGCCCCAGGTGAGGTGGAACCGGGGCACCGAGTTGCCGTGCCCGTCGGCGAGCCCGCCGCCACGTTCGGCCCAGCCGACCAGGGGTGTGACGCGTAAGCCCAAGGCGTGCAGGTAGTCCCGCTTCTCCTCGGTCGCGAACCGGACGTAGGCCCGCGCCCACTGACGCGCCATCCGGTCTTCGTCCTCGCGGTCGAAACCCGCCGAACCGAGCCAATCCTGCAGTGCCAGGTCGTAGGAGTCCTTGATGCCGAGCCTGCGCTGCTCGGGGCTGTCGACGAAGAACAGGCCGCCCAGCGACCAGAAAGCCTGCCCGCCGAGATTGGCGCGGTTCTCCTGGTCGACCACCAGGACTTTGCGTCCCGCCAGCACCAGTTCATGGGTGGCGACCAGGCCTGCGAGGCCGGCTCCGACGACGATCGCGTCGGGGATGAAATCGTCGGTGTCTTCTGGCACAGTGCTCGGCATGCTACGGAACGTAGCAGCATCAGAGACTTGGGGAATCCATGAACGTCCGAACCCGCACCGGCGCCGCCGTGCTCGTCCTCGCGGTCGCCGCCGGTCTGGGCGCCACCTCCTGCTCGCGCAGCGAGCGCTGGTGCGAACGTGACCAGGGCGACGTCCTGGTCGAGAACTCCTACTGCGAGCGCGGCGTCGCCGGCTACGAATGGGAGCCCGACCACGACAAGCCCAAGAAGAAGAAAAAGCCCAAGAAGCACTGACCGCGTCGGCGGCCTTGTGCCGCAGGCGATCCGAGACCTGAACGTGGCGCAAGAGATGCCGAGTTCACGTCGAGTCGATGCAGGTCAACGGGTATTCCATCCTTGAGCGCGCCGAATATCGTTGCGGTGGACGGTGATCGCTCTTTCTTTATTTCTCACAACGGCGTGAGTGGGTGGATGCCATGACCTATCGAAAGGTAATTCGGAACGTCGCAGGACATACAGCGCGAGTGCTGTCGGTGTTGCTACTGGCCGTCGGAATCGGGACAGCGATGTCCCCCGGGCTGACAGCGTGGGCGCAGAGTTGCGCCACGCTGGATGTCGTAGTCGCCCGCGGCACAAACGAACCCGGCTATCTGGGCTCGGTCGTTGGCGACCCGCTCTACGCGGTACTCAGCGCGCAGCTGCCGGTCGACACCTCAGCCCACCGGGTCGAGTACCCGGCGGACCTGCTGGTGCCCTCCTCGGTCTCCGACGGTACAAGGGCGATGACCGGCCACCTGCTCGCGCAGGCCGCCGCGTGCCCCGACCAGCGGTTCGTGCTCGTCGGCTACTCGCAGGGCGCGGCGGTGACCCACGGCGTCCTCGGCTCGCCTGCGATGATGCTGCTGCCGGGAATGTACGTGCTGCCGCCCTGGATGTCCGACCGGGTCGTCGCGGTACTGCTGTTCGGCGACCCGCTCCGGCTCGTCGGCGCCACCGTGGCGCCGTTGTACGCCGACCGCACCGCGAACTATTGCACCGCAGGTGATCCGGTGTGCGCGGGCGGTATCTTCCCGACCGCGCACGGCGCCTACGGCTGGGCGTTCGCGAACGCGGCCGGGCAGGTGAACGGTCGGCTGTGAGCCCGCTGCCCGCCGTCGTCAGGCGGCGGGCAGTACGCCGGACAGGACGCGCCCGATTTGCGTCACCGCGCGGTCGACGCTTCCGGTCGGCTGGAACAGATGGCTCAGGGTCAGCCGGACCATGATCTCCACGACCGAGGTGAGTTCCTCGTCGGACAATTCCGCGAGCAGGTGCAGCTCGCGCACGGTGCCGGTCAGCGCCGCGACCGCGCGGCCGAGAACCGGTTCCGGTTCGCTCATCAGGGCGGGCAGCAGGGCGGTGTCGCCCTCGCCGCGGGCCGCGAGCACGGCCTTGATCAGGGTGTTGTCGCCCGCGTTGCGCAGAGCGTAGTCCGCGGCCGCGGTCATGCCCGCGATCATGTCCGCCGGATGCGCGGCCAGCGTCTCGGCGATCCCGGCCAGGTAGACGCCGAGCTCACGCTCGATCAGCGCGTCCGCGAGTGCCTGCTTGGTGCCGATCTCCTTGTAGAGGACTGGCCTGCTGATGCCGACCTCCTTGGCCACGCGCGACATGTTGACCGCGCCCCATCCCTCGGTGACGACCATCGTGCGGGCGGCGTCGAGCATGCGGTCGCGCAACAGCTGACGCATCTCGGCTTGGAAGTTCGGCGATTCGACCACCCGACCATCGTACATGTGCTATCGAATCTGCTTCATCATTGACATTCTCCCAAAAAATGTATTCACTGAGAACACATCGCGCTATGTTGTAAACGAACACGGCAATGTCCGAGCTTGTGTCTCGGCGATCAGGAGAACGACATGACGACATCTCGCATCGACGACCACGAAGGGTCGGCGGCAGTCCTGCACTGGCGCGATCCCAAGCGCTACCTGTGGCTGTTCGGCCTGGTCGCGCCCAGTTCCGCGCTGCTGGCCTCGGCCTTCGTGCTGGCCTTCAACCAGCTGGGTTGGGAGTCGGTCGCGCCGGTCTGGTGGTGGCTGGGGCCGCTGCTGGTGTACGTGTTGCTGCCGATCCTGGATCGCTTCTTCGGTCCCGACGGCAAGAACCCGCCGGAGGAGGTGATGGAGCTGCTCGAGAACGACCGGTACTACCGGTACTGCACCTACGCCTACATCCCGCTGCAGCTGGTGAGCCTGGTCTTCGCCTGCTACCTGTGGTCGGCCGACAACCTGTCCTGGCTCGGCATCGACGGCGGCCTCGGCGTCGTCTCGAAGATCGGCCTGGCCTTCACCATCGGTGCCATGGGCGGCATCGGCATCAACACCGCGCACGAACTCGGCCACAAGAAGGACGAACTGGAGCGCTGGCTGTCGAAGATCACCCTCGCCCAGACCGGGTACGGCCACTTCTACATCGAGCACAACCGCGGCCACCACGTGCGGGTGTCCACCCCGGAGGACCCGGCCAGCGCCCGCTTCGGTGAGTCGTTCTGGACCTTCCTGCCGCGCAGCGTATGGGGCAGCCTGATCTCGGCGTGGGAGCTCGAGCGCACCCGCCTCGCGCGACTCGGCAAGGGGCCGTTCACGATGCACAACGATGTGCTCAACGCGTGGCTGATGACGGTGGTGCTGTGGGCGGTGCTGGTCGCGGTGTTCGGTCCGGTGATCCTGCCGTTCCTGCTGATCCAGGCGGTGTACGGGTTCTCGCTGCTGGAGACGGTGAACTACCTCGAGCACTACGGTCTGCTCCGGCAGAAGACCGCCTCGGGTCGCTACGAGCGCTGCACCCCCGAACACAGCTGGAACTCCGACCACATCGTCACCAATATCTTCCTCTACCACCTGCAGCGGCACAGCGATCACCACGCCAACCCGACTCGCCGCTATCAGACGCTGCGGCACATGGACGGCGCGCCCGAACTGCCCAGCGGCTACGCCAGCCTGATCGGCCTGGCCTACCTGACGCCGCTGTGGCGCAAGGTGATGGACCCGCGCGTGCTCGCGCACTACGACGGCGACATCACCCGCGTGAACATCCAGCCCGCCAAGCGGGACCAGGTCCTGGCGAAGTACGGAGCGCGCTGATGGCTGCCTACCTCTGTCCCGTGTGCGGCTACCGCTACGACGAGCAAACCGGCGCTCCCCGTGAGGGTTTCCCCGCAGGCACGGCATGGTCGGCGATTCCCGACGAGTGGTGCTGCCCCGACTGCGGTGTCCGCGAGAAGCTCGATTTCCAGCTGAGCGAGGAGGTTTCGCGATGAACGACTACAAACTGTTCCGGTGCGTGCAGTGCGGTTTCGAATACGACGAGGCGCTGGGCTGGCCCGAGGACGGCATCGAGCCGGGCACCCGCTGGGACGACATCCCCGACGACTGGTCGTGCCCGGATTGCGGTGCCGCCAAGGCCGACTTCGAGATGCTCGAGGTGAGTCGCGGATGAGCGCCAGGATCGTCATCGTCGGTACCGGTGTCGCCGGTGCCACCGCGGCCCAGACGCTGCGGCGCGAGGGGTACGACGGCGAGATCGTCCTCGTCGGCGCCGAACCGGACCTGCCGTACCGTCGGCCCGCGGTGTCCAAGGAACTCCTGTCCGGCACCGCGTCGTTCGACCGCGCGGTGCTCAAGCCGGTGAAGTTCTGGACCGACAACCGGATCGACCTGCGCCCCGCCTTCGGCGTGGAAGCCGTCGACATCGACCGTGCGACAGTGCGATTGGGTACCGGTGAGGTGCTCGGCTACGACAGCCTGCTGCTGGCCACCGGGGCGCGGGCCCGGTCGATCGGCACCGCGTCGAGCCGGGTGCACACGCTGCGCGCCCGTGCCGACATCAGCGCACTCCGCACGGCCGTCGTCGAGGGTGGTTCGCTGCTGATCGTCGGCGGTGGACTGATCGGCTGCGAGGTCGCGGCCACCGCCCGCGGGCTCGGCGCGCAGGTGACACTGCTCAACGCCGGTCCGGCACTGCTGGATCGGGTGGTGCCCGCGGCGGTGTCGGAGCTGGTGCGGCGCATCCACGTCGAACACGGTGTGGTGGTCGAGAACGATGCCGCGACAACGCAACTCGCCGACACCAGCGACGGCGTCACCGCCACCACCGCCGACGGGCGCACCTGGTCGGCGGCCGCCGCGCTGGTCGCCATCGGCTCTATCCCCGAGACCTCGCTGGCCGAGGCCGCCGGCATCGCGGTGAACAACGGCATCATCGTCGACCAGCACTACCGCACGTCGGCCCCCGGTGTCTTCGCCGCCGGTGACGCCACCACCGGATTCCACCCGCTCCGTGGCGAATTCGAACGTGGTCAGCACTGGAACTCCGCCTTGACAGCCGGCGCCGCGGCCGCCATGTCCATCCTCGGCCACCCGGCCGCGGACACGGAAGTTCCGTGGGGCTGGACCGATCAGCACGGTGTCTCGATGCAGTTCGCGGGCTGGGTCCACCCGCACGACGAACTGGTCGTCGACGGTGACCTCGACGCCAGGGACTTCCTCGCCGTGGCACTGCGCGACGGCCGCCCGGTCGGGTCGGTCGCCATGGGCAGGCCGCGTGAGCTCCGCGCGACCCGCCCCCTCATCGCCGCAGGTGAACGATGGCAGTTCGGTGCGCCACCGGCCCCGGTCGCCGTCAGCTGACACCGCGGCACCAGACGCCCTCTTCGCTATGGGATGTCCGCAGGGGGGACATTCGCGGGGAGGGCGCTGGTCAACGCCTGGGCGCGGAGTGTTCCGGTGCAGGAATCGCGGCCGGAGACTGACCGCAATCGGTCGTAGCGTGTAGGCATGGGAGACAGCGCACACGAGATGAGGATTGTCGTCACCACACCGCTCGGGCATGTGGGCTCACGCGTGGTCCGGCTGCTGGTGCAGGCGGGGGTCCGGCCGACGGTGCTGATGCGAGACCCGTCGCGGCTGGATGCGGCCACGCGCGACTATGTCGAGGTGGTGCGGGCCGACCAGGGTGATCCGGCGGCGGTGGTGGCGGCCACCCGGGGCGCGGATCGGCTGTTCTGGGTCGATCCGCCCGCACTCGTCGACGGTGATCCGGTCGCCGGGTACGCGCGGATGGGGGAGTCGGCGGCGCGAGCGGTGACCGAGAACGGGATCGAGGCCACGGTGTTCCTCAGCAGTATCGGCGCCGAGAAGCGTTACGGGGCAGGGGAGATCGACGGACTGGCGCGGACCGAGGAACTGCTGGACGCGACCGGGGCGAACGTACTGCATCTGCGGTGCGGCTACTTCTTCACCAATCTGCTCACCCAGCTCGACGAGATCCGCGCGGGAACATTGTCCACGCCGTGGCCGCTCGACCACGCAATGCCGTGGGTCGATCCACGCGACATCGGTGAGGTGGCCGCGGCCAGGCTGCTGTCCGGTGCGTGGTCGGGACGAGTCGTGCACGCCGTGCACGGACCGGAGGATCTGACCTTCGCCGACGTCGCCGACATCCTGAGCGCGGAGATCGGACGCGACGTCACCGCCGTGCGGATCACCGACGACGAGCTGCGGGCCGCCCTGCGCTCCGCGGGTCTCGGCGCGGCGCAGATCGACGGCATCGCGGGCATGTCGAAGGGACTGAGCTCGGGATTCGTTGCCGAGGACGAACGTTCGATCCGCACCACGACCCCGACCATCCTCGCCGCCTGGGCACGCACACACCTGCGGTGACGAACAGGGCCGGTCACGACAGCGTCGTGACCGGCCCTCAGTCGTGGCGACCGACGACTACCAGTGCACGCCGGGCAGCATCCGGCTCATGCGGGCAGCCGGGCCCGGCATCACCATCAGCGGGGTGAGGACCGGAGCCAGCACGGTGAGTGCGTTGCGGCTCGGCTCGGCGGGCTCGGTCGACGCGGCCTCGGCGGCCACCGGCGCCGGAACCGACTTGCCCTGCGCCGCCGTCGATTCACCGAACAGCCGGTAACCGGTGTGCATGATCGTGCGCTTGAGCGAGGGCAGGAACATCTCGACGGCCTGGGAGAACGTGCCGACGGGGGTGTCGATGCGGTCGGGACGCTCGAGCAGCGCGCGGACAACGATGTCGGCGGCACGCTCCGGGTCGGGCAGCGGCAGGGCGCGGTAGAGATCGGTGGGCGCGATCATCGGGGTGCGCACCAGCGGCATCCGGATGGAGGTGAAAGTGACACCGGCGCCACGGTTTTCGACGGCGGCGATATCGCTGAAGTTGTCCAGCGCCGACTTGCTGGCCGCGTAGGCGGCGAACCGGGGCACCTTGGTCTGGACCGCGATCGAGGAGATGTTGACGATGTGGCCGAAATGCCGCTCACGCATCGACGGCAGCAGCGCCAGGATCAGCCGCACGGCGCCGAAGTAGTTCACCGCCATGGTGCGCTCGAAATCGTGCATGCGGTCCACCGAGTTGGCGACCGACCGGCGGATCGACCGGCCCGCGTTGTTGATCAGGTAGTCGACGTGACCGTGCTCGGTCAGCAGCTGCCCCACCAGGGCGTCCACCGCGGTCGCGTCGGTGATGTCGCACGGGTAGGCGAACGCGGTGCCGCCGTCGGCGCGCACGGATTCCGCTGCGGCGGTGAGGTCTTCGACACCGCGCGCCACCATGAGCACGATCGCGCCGCGCCGGGCGACCGCGTGGGCGGTGGCCAGACCGATCCCCGAGGACGCGCCGGTGATGAGCACGATCCGGCCCGAGAGCCGGTCGGCGTCGGCCGCGGGACGACCACGGTGCGGGTCCAGGTTCGCGCGCCAGAAATCCCACAGGCGCTCGGCGTAGGTGTCGAACGCGGGCACGGTCAGCCCGGGCAGCTGGGCCTGGGTGGAATCGGCGACGAACTCGGCGGTGAACCCGACATGCGGGGCGACAGCAGCCGGAATGCCCGCCTGCTCGAACAGGAAGTCGCGCACCGCGTGCGCGCCGGGGACATGGCCGAGGCCGTTGAGCGCGCGGGCGCTACCCGGCACCGTGCCGATGCCAGCGGGCCCGCCCGCCGCGGTCGCGAGGGCGCGGTAGATGTCGCCGAAGGGCTGCGGCTCCGGGTTGACCAGGTGGAATGTGCGCCCGTCCAGCCCGTCGCGGCGCACCAGCCGCACCATCGCCTCGGCGACATAGTCGACCGGAACCACATTGGTCGCGCCCAGATCGGGCAGCGGCAACGGCAACTCGGCGGGCAGCGCCGACAGCGCGGCGATCGCCTGGAAGAAGTAGTAGGGGCCGTCGATCTTGTCCATCTCGCCGGTGCGCGAATCGCCGACCACGATCGCCGGGCGATACACCCGCCAGCGCACGTCGGTCGCTTCGCGGACCAGCTTCTCGGCGGCGAACTTGGTGCGGTGATACGGCGAGGTCAGGTTCTGGCCGAGGTCGAAATCCTCCTCGAAGAACTTGCCACGATGATCACCGGCCACCGCCACCGAGGACACGTGGTGCAGCACGGCATCGAGCCTGCGCGCCAGCTCGATCACCGAGCGGGTGCCCGCGACATTGGCCGCGTGCGCGGTCTGTTCGTCGGCGGTCATGTCGTAGACGGCGCCGAGGTGCAGCACGTGGTCCGCGCGCGGCGGCTCGTCACCCAGGCCGAGACCGTCGGCGGTCAGATCGCCGACCAGCGCGAACACCCGATCGCCGTCGGGATGCTGCGCGGTCAGCGCGGTGAACTTCGCCAGCGACTCGGCACGCACGAGCACATGCACGATCGCGGTGGGGTCGGCTGCGAGGAGCCCCCGCACCACTCGCCGACCCAGAAACCCGGTACCGCCTGTCACGATGTAGGAAACCATCGCCCCTCCTGAAAATTCTCGAAACACGGTGTCGTGCAACAGTGATCCGGCATGCGGCGGTGGATGCGGGCATCAACGGTTGAAGTCCAGCAGCAGATGGCTGGAGAGAAACCGGGCACGTCGTCGTCCCGGCTGGCCTTAACCGTACTCGTCAGTAACCTAGCTGGGCAAGCTCATGGCGCCCGGTCACCGTGTGGGAATGGTCACCCGTCGCCGCAGGTCAAAGGGTGTGTGTGACAGTTAATTTCAGTAACTGTAAGTTTCGGACAACTTGCCGCTACCGGTCCGCCAGCACGTCGCCGACGACGGCGGCCATCCTGGCGCGGAACACCTCGGGGGCGAAGGTGGCCGCGTGGTCGCGGATCTTCGCCGGATCGTAGGTCGTCGAACGGAACTCGCTCATCACCGCGGCCAGCGCCGCCACGACGTCGTCATCGGAACCGGCGGGCACGTACTCGCCGGTGAATCCGGGGTGGACCGTGTCGAGCGCACCGCCCGCGCCGACGGCCAGCACGGGCGCGCCGCACGCCATCGCCTCGACGGGGACGATGCCGAAGTCCTCGATGCCGGGCATCAGCAGCGCCTGGCAGCGCCGGTACATGTCCTGCAACTGCTCGGCGGAGGTGGCGCCGAGGAAGGTCGTCTCCGGGCCCGCGATCGCCTCGAGCTGGGCGCGGAAGCGTCCCTCCCCGAGGACGACCAGGCGAACGCCCGCACGCTGTGCCGCGCGAATCGCCAGGTCGGCCCGCTTGTAGGGCACCAGTCTGCCCGCGCAGAGGAAGAAGTCCTCGCGCGCAACGCCCGCATCGGGGGTGAACCGGGCGACGTGCACCGGCGGGTTGACCACCGTGGCGGGCAGTCCCCACCAGTCGACGACCCGCTGGGCCACCGCGTGCGAGTTGGCGACGACGTGCGTCAGCCGTGGCGCGGCGCGCAGTTCGCCGCGCCGGGCCAGTGCGCCCAGCGCGCCGAGCGCGAGCTGGCCCGCGCGGCCGCCTGCCTCCTGGAGCCGGAACTCGCGATCCCAGGCCCACCGGGCCGGGCTGTGCACATAGGCCACGACCGGTGCGTCGGTGGCCAGCGCGGCCTGGGTGGCGAAAGCGTGATGGCTGACCACCACGACATCGAAGTCACGCAGCGGCATGCGCCGGAACGCACGCGGCACCAGCGGCAGCAGCGGCGCGTGCCTGCCGCCGGTGACGGTGTGTGCCCGGCTGAGCCAGCTGTCGTGGACGGCGCCGACCGGTTCGCGAAGCCCACCCGGCGCGACGATCGGCGCGAAAACCTCGGCGTCGGGCCAGGTTTCGGCGAACTCGCCGACCACCGCCTCGGATCCGCCGAATTCGGTGAAACGTTCGTGCACGAGGGCGACACGGGTCATCGGTAGGTGCTCGCTTCGATCTGTCGGGGCGCCGCGGTACGACGCAGAGCGGGGGCGACGGGGCGGCCGCGCAGCAGCCCGTCGACGGTGCCGCGCTCGAGCGCGCGGCGATACACCGGGGCCGCCGCCGCGCACGCGGTGATCGTGGCGGCGATCGCGTCGGCGTCGTGCGCGGCCGAGGTGACGAACGACTGGCCGAGGACACCATGCTCGAGCAGTTCCTGGAGAAACAGTGTCCGAAAGGCTTGCGACGGTGCGCCTTCGGCATCCAGCGTGCGGAAGATCAGGCACGACGGCCTGCCGCGCACCTGGAGAAACTCGGCGATGCCGAGCGCGTCGGCGACGGCATTCACCCCGTCGGCGAGTTCCGTGCCCGCCTGCTCCATCCGGGTGATCGGGTCCTCGGTGCGGTAGGCGTGCACGACGGCGCGGAACGCGGCCAGCGATGCGGTCTCGGGTCCGTGCGTGGTGGACAGCAGGAAGACCCGGTCGTGGTCGGTGCGCAGGCCGCCGCGCTCCATGTACTCGCGCTTGCCCGCGAGCGCGGAAACGGGGAATCCGTTGCCCATCGCCTTGCCCCAGCACGACAGGTCCGGTGTCACCCCGTACACGGCCTGCGCGCCACCGGCCGACCAGCGGAAGCCGGTGATCATCTCGTCGAACACCAGCAGCGTGCCGTGCCGATCACACAGGGCGCGAACACCTTCCAGGTAGCCGGGCACCGGCTCGGCCATGGCTGTCGCGGCCTCGAGAAAGACGGCGGCGACGGTGTCACTCGCGAGTGTCGCCGCGAGCGCGTCGAGATCGTTGTAGGCGAACTGCACGGTGTCGACGACGGGGATCCCGGCCGCCATGTCGGTGGTCCCGATGAACCAGTCGTCGACGGAGAAGAACGGCTGATCGCAGACGGCGATCGTGGTCCGGCCGGTCACGGCTCTGGCCAGGCGCACCGCCGCGCTGGTGGCGTCGGAGCCGTTCTTCGCGAATTTCACCATGTCGGCGCCCGGCACGAGGTCGAGAAAGTCTTGCGCGGCGAGTAGTTCGAGTTCGGTGGGCCGCGAGAAGCTCATGCCGTCGGCGGCGGCGAGGGTGGCCGCGCGGACTACCGGCTCGTAGCCGTGGCCCAGGGTGACCGACCGCAATCCCATCCCGTATTCGACGAACTCGTTGCCGTCGACATCCCAGACGCGAGCACCCTTGCCGCGCACCAGGATCGGTGCCATCCGCTCGGGGTACTGGTCGGCGCCACGGGCATAGGTGTGCGCACCGCCGGGAACAAGGTCGTGCAGGCGAGCCTGCAGCGCGGCGCTGCGTTCGAAACTGCGCATCAGGTGAGCCCCCACAAACCGTGGTCGGTGTGCAGCCCGGTGGGGCCACGATGGTCGGTCAGGACACCTTCGTGCACGAAGCCGGCGGCGGCAACCGCAGCGGAGGTGACGGTGTCGTCGACCGGAATCTCGGTCGCTATCCGCCGTAGCCCGAGCGCGGTGAACCCGTACCCGGTGACCGCGCGCAGCGCCGCGGCCCAGAGTTCGGTATCGGCGAGATCGGGGTCGGTCCAGGTGAACAGGCTGGTGGCCTGACCCGGCAGCAGGGAGTCGGACAGACGGAATTCGCCCGCGTAGCGATTGTTCACGTGCAGCGCCAAGTGCAGTCCCATCGGTGACCGGAGACCGAATCGGGTGTACCACAGCGCGCGGTACCACCCGGCCCGGCGGTGCCGGCGTTCCCATTCGGCGGGCCCGACCGCCACCGTGATCCGGGTGCGGTGAGTTGTCGCGGCACGTCGCCAGGCCGATCGATCCGTGCGCGCAAGGGTGCGCACCACGGCATTCGGGTGATCGGCGACCTCGAGGGATACGGGTTCGGCGGGCACGTAGCGTCGCAGATGCTCGCGGGCCGTCCACGCGAACAGCCTGGCGGCGGCGAGCGCGACCACCGCGGGCGACACACCGCCAGACCTGGAACCGGCTGGGACCGAGGCCGATTCGGCCGGGACGAGATCGGGGAGGCGCTGCGCTGCGAGGTCGGCCGGGGTGATCGCCGACAAGGTGTGATCCCGGGGCGCCCCACCGGCGTCGTAGGCCAGTGCCATGGTGGCTTGGTGGCGGTAGCCGAGGCCGCGCACACAACGGAGGGCCGGTCGGTTGTCCGGTGCGACCGGTGCCAGCACCCGGGTGATACCACGGGTGCCGAACATGTACTCGAGCAGCAGCACGCCCACCTGCGCCATGACCCCGCGGCCTGCCCACCGCGCGTCGATCCAGCCACTCGATTCCGCGGTCGCCGAGGCCGCGTCGATGATGAAGTACTCCACCTGCCCGACGAACCGGCCGTCGACTTCGATGACCCCGGCGTACCGGTGCCCGGCCCGCATATCGGACCAGGCGACCAGGCATTCCCGTGCCCAGTGCCGGGGCGTGTGCCGCTGCTCCCAGCTCAGTGGTGCAGTGCCCCAGTACGGTTCGATGAAGGCGCGGTCACGCAGCCGGATCTCGCGCCACCGCGCGAAGTCCGACAGACGCGGCGGCCGCAGGCGAACGATGCTGTCGCCGTGGCGAACAGGGCCCAATGTCAGGCGCGACATGTCGCCCGGTGCGGGGGATGTCATGCGCGACAACCGCATGTCTAGACGTCGCGCGATCCGGTGGTCTTCGGCACCGGGGCGGCACGAACCGGCCATTGCCGGGGCAGCACCGTGGTCTCGGGGTCGTAGGCCACCGGCGTCGAGGTCCTGGTGTCACGCTTCGGGGCCGGGGCCGGGGCCGGGGCCGGGGCTGGAGCTGGGGCTGGAGCCGGGGCGGCGGCGGGACCGGGCGCCGCGGCGGGGACAGGGGTGGCTGTGGCGGGAACAGGGGCGGCTGTGGCGACCGCGGTCTCGGCTTTCCGGCTACGCCGCAACCCGCCGGTTCGACCGCCGAGCCCACCGGTACCCCCGGTGCGGCGGCTGAGCGCACCGCGCGCCAGCACCACCGCCTCGGCGACGATGATCAGCGTGGCCAGCCCCGCGAACAGGCCCTCCTGGACCGGGTGCGGGGCGACCAGTTCCGAGGTCGGATTGGCGATCACGGTCAGGCGCGGCATCCCGAGAACCTGGCGGAACTCCATCTCGCGCGCCACATCCCTGGCATCGAAACTGAGTTCCGGGCGCAGCGGATCCTCGGCCAGCCGTTTGGTGAAGGTGTCTTCGACGGCCCGCCGATGCACCTCGAGATCGGCGGCCGAACGGGCGATGGCCTCGGTGCGCATCTGGGACGCGACACTGTCGAGCGACTGCTGCACCGCCAGCACCAGCTTTTCGGCCTGCTCGGGCGACCCGGCCTGTGCCTTGATGATGAGCAGCGACGGCGCGGGCCCGGTCATCGCCGAAACCCTGGGACGCAGGTCGTTCTCCGAGGGCGCCAGCCCGTTCTTCACCACATCCGAGAGCACCCGGCTCTCGGTGACCAGCACGATGTAGGGCTGGGTCAGCTCGTTGAACACCGCGCCGATGGATTGCTGGGAGATCTGCGCGGTGAGGCTCGCCTCGTAGGTGCGGGGGCTACCGTCGCGGACCAGCCACACCACACCGCCGACGAGGGCTGCGACCACCAGGGCGATCGGCAGGGCGCGAACCAGCCGGCGCAGATGGTCGGCGATGTTCACCCCGGACATCGCCGGACGCCCCGGGTCCGCGTCGCCCGTGTCCGCCGGGTCGGTCTCGCTCACGCTTCCCCCACATCTCGCCGATCTTGCTTCCGCGATGTTAGCTGGGGTTCCACTGCGCCGCTAACCCGGTGGCACGTGGTGGGCATCACGAGTACCCCGACCACGCGTTCGGTAAACGATGTGCACCGATGTCGATGTGAATCTCGGTTGCTAGGCGGGTACTGTGCACGAAACGGGCACGCGTCGCGTGGCGCAGGCCCGATGAGTGTGTGGAGGATGTGCGGTGGTGGGGGTACCGGTGTCGGTGTGCGTCCCGGCATTCAACGCGGCACGCACGATCGTCGAGACCATCGAGTCGATCCGCGCGCAGGATTTCGCGGACTTCGAGATCGTCGTGCTCGACAATGCCAGCACCGACGGCACCGGTGACCTGGTGCGGTCCTTCGACGACGAGCGAATCCGGCTGTGCACCAACGACACCGCGCTGCCGATGGTCGACAACTGGAATCGGGTGATGAGCCAGGCCAGCGGCGATCTGGTCAAACTCGTGTGTGCCGACGACCTGATCACCCCGGATTGCCTGTCGGCGCAGGTCGATTCGCTGCGCGATCCCGAGGTCGCCGTCGCCGGCGCCAAGTTCGACGTCATCGACGACGCGGGCGCGGTACTCGCCCGGGCTCGCGGGCTGGGGAATCTGGTCGGGCGGTGTTCGTCGCGCACGGCGCTCGGCGCGTTCGTGCGCAAGCTGCCCGACGAGCTGTGCCCGACCGCCGCGTTCCTGTTCCGGCGCCACGAATTCGAGGCGACCGGGGGATTTCGCACCGACTTCTTCTATGCGATGGACATAGATCTCGTCGCGCGATTATGCGCGCGCGGCAGGTTCTACGGTCACAACCGGGTGCTGGCGGTCAACCGGGCTTCGGTGTTCAACCATTCCTCCACGACGTCGACCCTCAGCAAGCTCTCCGATGTGCTGCGGTTCAACCACCATGCGCGGCGCGAATACCGCGACCTGGTCGGTCCGGTCGACGTACTGGCAGGCGACGGCAAGGTGCTGCGCCAGGCGCTGGTGCGCCTCGGTGCGCGGACCAAGCGCCTGGCCGGGCAGGGCTGAGCACCATGGGCTCGCTGCTGTACCTGGCAGCCATCCCGGTGGGTTGGGTGTTCCTGCGCTGGATCCGGTTCCGGCCGCAGCGTGGCGTGCTGCTGGTCGCCGCACTGGTCCCGTTCAACGGTCTGCTCGAGATCGCGCCGGGCTGGATGCAGGTCAACGGCTGGAAGGAGGCGCTGCTCGGACTCACCCTGCTGGTGGCCGTCTTCGTCCCGCACCGGCAGACCGATCCGCGTCCGGTGGTGCCGTGGTGGTCTTTCGGCGCCGCGCTGTGTGTTTTCGGGGTGGTGTCGGCGTTCGTCACGGCCGGGACGCTCGGACTGTTCGCCATCAAGATCACGTTCTTCTACTTCATCGTGGTCCCGCTGATCCTGTATCTGCGCCCGTTCACCGCGCGCGACCGCGATCTGCTGGTGACGATCATGATGGTGGAGTCGGTGGCGATCGCGCTGTTCGGCCTGGCCCAGCAGGTGATCGGCGGCGCGGGCCTGGCCCAGATGGGCTACAAGTACAACGAGACGATCCGCTTCGCCGGCGGCCTGCTGCGTTCTTTCAGCACCTTCAACCAGCCGTTTCCGTATGCGTTCTACCTGGTGATGGTCCTGCTCGTCGGCGGGTCGGTCGCACTCGCGAATCCCAAACGCGCGCGCAATCGGCTGTTCCTGATGACGACGCCGATTCTGGTCCTCGGTGTCGCGGCGAGTGTGGTGCGTGCCGCGCTGGCCGGGCTGCTGGTGGGTGCCCTGCTGCTGGCGGTGGTGCGCTACCGGCGCCAGTTGATGCCGGTGCTCGTCGGCTCGGTGGCGGTGGTCGCGATCGGGGGGATCGCGGTGTCGTCGCAGGCCAGCAGTTCGCTGTTCTCCTCGTCGAGCCTGGCCGATCGGGGGACCGGCTGGAACACCGTCATGCGGACCGTCGGCAGTCATCCCTTCGGCGACGGACTCGGCTCGACCGGCGCCGCGGCCGCGCGGCTGCTGGTCGAGGAACTGGGCCCGATGGCCGGGGAAATGCCGTACGCCACCGGCGAAGTCCAGATCTATGGCCGCCCCTATCAACCCGACAACTACTACGTGAAGCTGCTCATCGAACTGGGGCCGATCGGGGTGTGGCTGTTCTCGGCGAGCCTGGTGGTGATCTACCTGATGGCGCTGCGCTCGTCCCGCACGATGCGCGGGCCCGATTCGGCCCTGGCGCTCGGTGTCGCTGCGGCCGTGCTGGCCAGCGCGGTGGCGGCGGTGGCGTCGAGCTACTTCGAGATCTTCCCGAGTGATTTCTACTTCTGGTTGCTGGCCGCGGTCGTCGGCTGCGCCGTCACCCAGCAGCAGTCCCCGTCCCCGGCCGCCGAGCGCAGCTCTGTCCCCGAGCAGGTAACGTGAACAGTGAAAGTTCCAGCCCCGCAGTGTGTTTCGGTGCGCTGGCATTGCGCCCGAACGGGGCGGGAGTGGCGACCTATCAGCGGGAGCTGCTGGGGCGGATGACCGGGCTGATGCCAGGAACCGCGATGTCGGCGCTGGTGCAGGCCGACGCCGCGCCCGCGCTGCCGGCAGGCATCGCGGCGTTGTCGCGGCCGGTCGCGGCGGGGGCCCGCCGGGCCTGGCACGGGATCGCGCCACTACGCGGCGTGGATGTCTTCCACGGTCTCGACGTCGATATTCCCCTGTCCGGTCCGGGCGCCACGGTGAGTACGGTGCACGACCTGTCGGTCTTCGATGTGCCGTGGGCGTTCAGCCGGTATCGGGCACGTGGTGAGCAGCTGCTGGTGCGGATGTCGCTGACCCGCGCCGACTTGCTCATCGCCGTCTCGGAATTCACCGCGCAGCGGATCGCGGACCGTTTCGGTCGCGAGGCGGTGGTGGTGCCGCTGGCTCCGGCCGACTGGGCGCGGGTACCCGGCGAGGCGGCCGTGGCGCGGGTGCGCGCCCGGTATCAGCTGCCGCAGCGGTTCGTGCTGCAGGTCGGCACCGTCGAACCGCGCAAACAAGTCGCGATGCTGGCCGAGGTGGCACGCGACCTCGACGTCCCGCTCGTGCTGGCCGGTGCCGGATCCGATGGTCCGCAGGCGCCGAGCGGCGCGATCGGGCTCGGTTACGTCGACCTGGCGGATCTGCCCGCGTTGTACGCGGCCGCCACCGTGGTCGCCTACAGCTCGCAGTACGAAGGCTTCGGGCTGCCGCCGGTCGAGGCGATGGCCTGCGGCGGCGCGGTCGTCGCGAGCGCGGTCGGTGCGCTGCCCCAGGTCTGCGGTGACGGCGCGGTACTGGTGGCCGACGCGACCACCGAATCGTGGGTGCGCGCCCTCCGCCCCCTGCTGCACGACGACGCAGCCAACCGGGAGTTGCGTGCGCGCGGACTGGCCGCGATGGCCGAACTGAGCTGGCAGGCGACGGCGGAGGCGACAGTCGCCGCCTATCGTGCGGCCGGGCTGATGTCGTGACGGACGAGGCCGTCTCCGCGCCACCCCGCCCCACCGAGAACCGGTCCCGGGCGCAGTCGGGTCGTGCCGCGGCCAACAACACCGCGGCGATGCTGGCCGCCCGGGTCTTCGCCGCCGTGCTCGGCCTGCTCGGCACCACGCTCATCGCCCGCATGCTCCCCGCGGTCGAATGGGGTTACTTCTCGTTCGTTTTCGGGTTGCTCGGCATGCTCGCGATCATCACCGACCTCGGGGTCGGGCGCGCGGTCATCGGCAAACTGGTGCACGGTGACCCCACCGAGGCCGCCGAGATCGCCACCTCGTTCATCGTGCTGCGCACGGTGCTCGGACTGGTCGGATACGGGCTCGCCATCGGGTATGTGCTCGTATTACGTTGTCCGGCACCGGTGGTCGCGGCCACCGCGCTCGCCGGACTGGTGGTGGTGATCGCCACTCCGAGCCACGCGTTGACCATCCTGTTCCAATCCACGATGCGGCTCACCCTGGTGGCCGCGGCCGAGTCCCTGGCCCGCTGCGTGCAGCTGGCCTTGACCGTGGCGGCGGTGCTGTGGGCGCCGACCCTGCTCCTCGTCGTGGTGCCCGCCATCGCCTACGAGGTCGTCGCCGTGACAGTGAAGATCATCGCGGTGGCGCGCGGGCTCGGCGGGCCCATCCCGGCCCGGCGCGTCGAGCTGAGCTGGTGGAGCCCGATGCTGCGCGAGGCGCTGCCGCTGAGTATCGGGCTGGCGTTGATCATCATGCTGCAGAAGGTCGGGCTGCTGCTGCTCGGGCATGTCGACAGCTTCGAGTCCGTCGGCCTTTTCGCGGTCGGCATGAAGTTCTCCGATCTGCTCGATACCGCGGCGGTGGCGGTGGTCGGACCGCTGACGACCCTGCTGATCGCCTTGTGGCCGGATGATCCGGTGCGGTTCCGGCGCTTCTTCCGCCAGGCCAACGCGGCACTGATCGTGCTCGGGCTCACGGCGCTGGTGGCCTTCTGGCCGGTCGCGGGGCAGGTGGTCGGGCTGCTGTTCGGCACGAACTTCGTTGCCGCGGCCGATGCCAGCCGCCTCCAGGTCGTCGGCGGGCTGCTCGGGGCCCTGGCACACCTGGGCCTGGTGGCATTGATGGCCACCGGCCGCAACATTCTGATTCCCTGGATCGCGGCGGCCGCCCTGGGCGTGAACCTCGCCGTGGCGTGGCCGTTGATCGCGCGGATGTCCTACGAGGGCGCCGTCATCGCGGGCCTGGCGGCGCAGGTGGTGCTGCTGGCCGCCGTCTGGCTGGGTGTGCTGACGACCGTGCGGATGCGGCGGTTGCTGCCGGTGACGACGCTGCTCGCGGTCACCGGTGTGGCCGTCGCGGTGATCGCCGCGGCGACCGCGATCGCGCACCGTTGGTCCCCACCGTGGATTCTCACCTCGGCCGTGGCCTGCCTGATATACCTTCTCATCGCCGGAAGCATCATGCGAAGGACCGAGGGATTGACGATACGAAGCTTGCGAGGGCCGAAAACTGATGACACTGTGGCGGATCGCTCGGGCGGGGCTGACCGCGGTGGTCGTCCTGGCGACAGTGCTCGGTTGCGCGCCGGAGCCGACCGCGAGCACTGACACCGTGATCCGATCAGGTCTGGGAATCTCCGGCGGCCACTCCTGGCTCCAGCTCAGCGCCGAAGAACTGGATCGGCAGATGGGTCTGGTCGCCGCGACCGGCGCCACCTGGGTCCGCATCGATATCGACTGGTCGGTGATCGAACCCGTTCGCGGAAAACAAGATTGGTCGGCGACCGACCGCGCGGTACGGGCGGCACGGGCACACGATCTGTCGGTGCTGGCGATCCTCACCTACGCACCGGCCTGGGCAGGCCCCCACGGTGGTGTCGGCGGCAGCAAAGCCGCCCCGCAACCGGTGCTGTTCGGCCGGTTCGTCGGTGACGCCGTCGAGCACTACAAGAACCAGATCGCACACTGGGAGATCTGGAACGAACCCAACGTCACGGCGTTCTTCGCGCCGCGCCCCGATGTCGCCACCTACGCCCATCTGCTGCGCCAGGCCGCCCAGGCGGTGCGCGCGCGGCAGCCGCACGGGCAGGTCCTCGTCGGCGGGTTGGCGCCCGCGGCCGACAACGGCCAGGACATCTCGCCGACGTCGTTCGTCGAGGACCTCTACGAACTCGGCGCCGACGCCGACTTCGACGCGATCGCCGTGCACCCGTACTCCTACCCCGAGCTGCCGGACTCGCAGAGCTGGTACAACGCGTTCGGGAACCTGATGCGGATCCGGCGGATCATGGACTCCCACCACGACACCACCATGCAGTTGTGGCCCACCGAGTTCGGTGCGCCGACCGGAACCGGTGCGCGGGCTGTCAGCGAGGACGTGCAGGCCAGGATCATCGAGCAGGGACTCGGTCTGGTCACCGCGATCCACGATGTCGGACCCGTTTTCGTCTACTCCCTTGTCGATGCCGGTCCCGACAGCAACGATCTCGAACAGAACTTCGGGATGCTGCGACGTGACTACACCGAAAAGCCGGCCGTGACCGTGCTGCGCACTCATGCCGAGGTGTTGCGTGCCGGTCGATAGCGGGGTGCGGGAGCTGGTGTTCGTCGCCCACACCGCGCAGGCCTCCGGCGCCGAGAAGGTCATGCTCGATGTCGTCGAAGTGGCTGTGGCGCGTGGCTACCGGGTGCGGGTGGTCTGCCCGGCAGGTCCGCTCAGCGCCCGGCTGCCCGACTCGGTCGGCCACCTCCCGATCCGGGAACTCGGGTTGACCGGTCAGCAGGGCGCGGCGCGCGTCCAGGCCGCGCTGGTCATGCTGTGGCGGTGGGTTCAGGCCGCGATCGTGCTGCGTAAGGTGTCGCGTGGCGGCAGCGTGGAGCTGGTGGTCAACTCGACCATGGCCCTGCCCGCGGTGGCACTGTCGGTGCCGCGCCGCCGGTCGACGGTCTGGCTGGTGCACGACATTCTGGCCAGCCGACGGCAATTCGTGGTCGCCAGGATGGGGCGCCGGGCCGTCGGCCGGGCCGTCGCGGTCTCCGGGCGCGCGGCCGCGCCGGTGCGGGCGCTGGGATTCGACGTGGATGTCGCGTGGCTGGGGGTGGAGTGGCCGGTCGAGGCCGCCCCGATCGTGGAGCGCAGGCCCCCGGTGATCGGCATACTCGGCGTGATCACGGCGTGGAAAGGCCATCACGTGCTGCTGGCCGCCGCCGCCGAACTGCCCGAGGTAAGTATCGAGATCGCGGGTACCGCCCTGCCGGGTGACGAACCGTATCTGGCCGCACTGCGAGAGCGGGCGGCTCGCCCCGATCTGGCGGGCCGGGTTCGCTTCCTCGGGCACGTCGACCCGCTGGTGACCGTGCGCGGATGGGACGTGCTGGTATCGGCGAGTGTGCTGCCCGAAGCGGGCCCGCTGGTGGTGCTCGAGGCGATGAGCCTGGGTGTTCCCGTGGTGGCCACCGACCATGGCGGCCATGTCACCGACGATGTCGCGCTGTGCGTTGCCCCCGATGATCCGGTCGCGCTGGGCGAGGCACTGCGCCGGCTCGTGCACGACCCGCGGCTGCGGGCGCGGCTACGGGAAGCGGGCCGCGCGCATATCGCCACCCGTCACGACCGGTCCCGCACCCTGCCCCGCATGGTCGATGCGCTCATGCCGTAGGTGCCGTCGGCCCGGCAGGGTCGTCGACGAACCAGCGGCCCTCGAGCTCGGGGAGCCGGGTGCGCACTTCGGTGAGCAGATCGGGCAGGGTCAGCAGGACGGCGCCGGGGTCGGCGGCGACGAGTTCGGCGGGGGAGATGATGGGCACATCGGTGCCCGGCATCCGGCAGCCCTGTTTGGCGGGAGAGGCGTCGGCGACACCGGCGAGCAGGCCGCGTCGCGCGCCCGCCATGGACAGCAGGGCGACGGCGCGGGACGCGGCGCCATAGGCATACACCCGAGTGCCTTGTGCGGCAGCGATTTCCAGCCATTCACGAAGTGCGTGAACGTGCTTGTCGACGACGTGCTGCAGGTCGGGCGTCGACCCGACGAGCACCTGGGCTTCGGCGGCCAGCACCCGCTCGACAGCCGGAGCGGAGGCGTGCTCACCGTGGCGGGCGGCCAAGAGCACAGTGCCGCCGTAGAGTTCGAACTCCCACGCGGTCACCACACTCATCCCCGCCGCGCGCAGCAGAGCTTGCAGCGTCGCCAGTGAGTAGTACGCGAAATGCCCGTGCCGCAACGCATTCCACTGTCCCTGCCGGACGATGGCGGCCAGCGAGTGGTATTGCACCAGCAGCACGCCGTCCGGGGCAGTCGCGGCGGCGCGCGCGGCGAACGCGGCCCGCTGATCGGGCTCGTGCATGATGCCGAAACAATCGAGAACCACCTCCGCCGCACCCTCGGTCCGCTCGGTGAAGCCGTGCTCGGTGAGCAACGGGAGCCAGGTGCCGCCGTGCGGGCTGCCGAACTCGGTCACCGTCGGCCCGTGCAGCAGGCCGGCCGTGTGCACCAGCCGCACGGCAGCCGCCGCCTGATCGCGCAGCGCCTGCGGTTCGATGCCGCGTGGTTCGGCGGTGACGGTGTCGTCGTCGGCCAGCTGAGCCAGCCCGCATCCCACGCACTGGTCCATCCGCAGCGGATGACCGGTCTCCGTCGGATCGACGGGGCTGTTGTGCGGTGGGAAGTGATCGGCAGCGGGGACAGTGCCCAGGTCGAGGACGGTAGTGAGCGCGGAATTTCCGCAGCCGCGGCACCGGCGAGTCATGGCAGGATGTCCTCGTGCGTATCGAGCGGGCCGAGCTGGCCGACGTGGTGGTGCTCGTTCCCGAGCCGTTCCGAGACGAGCGTGGTCTGTTCACCCGGACCTTCGACGCCGGGGAATTCGACGCCCACCTCGGGAGGGAGGGCGCCGCCGCGGCATTCGTGCAGGACTCGCAGTCGCGATCCAGGCGAGGAGTGATTCGCGGCATGCACGGACGTGGTGGCCGTGGGGAGGCGAAACTGGTGCGCTGCGCACGCGGTGCGGTGCATGACGTGCTCGTCGACATCCGGCCCGGCTCGCCGACTTTCGGTGCGCGCCAAGGGTTCCGGCTCGACGACGAGCACTTCCACCACCTGTACGTGCCGCCCGGGTTCCTGCACGGATTCCAGGCGCTCACCGAGGTCGCCGACGTCTGCTACCGCATCGACCGCCCGCACGACCCGGCCGAGGACCTCGGGGTCGCCTACGACGACCCCGACCTGGCCATCGCCTGGCCGCTGCCCGCAGGCATCGTCTCGGCGCGTGACGCGCAGGCGGGCAGCTGGGCGCAGCTGCGCGCTACGCTGGCGCCGGCGCACTGATCCGGCGCAGCCGCGCGTCGATTTCACCCGCGTCGCACAGCCCCTGCAGATGCGGCAACCGGGTGAACCGGCGGAAGAACGCGTCGGAGGTGAGCCCGCGTGCGGTGTATTCGGTGCACAGTTCCTCGGCGCCCGCGGGCACCGTCCAGCGCGCCTCGAAGCCGAGAACCTTACGCGCGGAAGAGAAATCGACGCGATACGAGCGGGGATCGGCACCACTCTCGCCGGTGATCAGCAGTCGCGAACCCGGCACCGCGTCCACCACCGCGGCGGCGATCTCGGCGACGGTCAGATTGTTGACCTCGGTGCCGATATTGAACGCGCGGCAGGAGATGTCGGCGGCGGGCGCGGTCAGGCAGGTGGCGAAGGCGATCGCGATGTCCTCGGCATGCACCAGCGGGCGCCACGGCGTGCCGTCGGAGAGCACCTTCACCTCACCGGTGAGTACCGCGTAGCCGACCAGGTTGTTGAGCACGATATCGGCGCGCAGCCGCGGGGAGAAGCCGAAAGCCGTGGCGTTGCGCAGGAATACCGGGATGAAATCGGCATCGGCCAGGGCGGCGACATCGTCCTCGACACGCACCTTGCTCTGCGCGTACGGGGTGATCGGGCGCAACGGCGCGTCCTCGGTGACCAGTTCGGCGCCCGCGGCGCCGTACACCGAGCAGGTCGAGGCGTAGAGGAAGCGGCGCACCCCGGCCTCCTTGGCGAGACGGGCCAGCCGCACCGACGCGTGATGGTTGATGTCGTAGGTGATCTCGGGAGCCAGCGCGCCCAGCGGATCGTTGGACAGCGCGGCCAGGTGGATCACCGCGTCGAAGCCGCGCAACTGCTCGACGGTGACCTCGCGCAGATCGACCGCCAATCCCGTGGGGTCACCGGCGAACTCGCCGAGCAGGCAGTCGGCGAAGTAGCCGATGTCCAGACCGGTGACCTCATGGCCGGCCGCCCGCAGCACCGGCACCATCACGGTGCCGAGATAACCCTGGTGCCCGGTGACCAGTACCCGCATGTTCACGTCTGTTCCCATCTGATGATCGCCTTGTCGAGCACGAACGCCTCGGCATAGGGCGCGTGGCACTGCACACCACGCATCCGGGCCAGACCGAGGAAGGCCTGCTCGTCGAACCAGTCGCGGCCTGTCTGTGACGGATAGTGCTCGTGCAGCAGCCGCGACTTGCGCTGCGCGAGTTCCGGAGTGAGCGGGTGGTACAGGGTGGGTGCCGGGGTGTCGGTCTCCCACTTGAGGATTTCGTAGCCGAGGATCAGGTGGTCACGGAACTCGGTCGGCACGAGTTCGGCCAGCAACCGGTGGTCCTGGTGGGCGTCACCGCGATGCGGGGCGAACACCACCTCGGGTTCGCCGCCGCGCCGGAACCCGGCCAGTGCGTCCTTGATCCGGTCCCAGTGCGCGGGCGCGCGACCGTCGGGGATGTCGAGCACCTCGAGGTCGGGTTTCGTGCCGGAGCAGAACGCGGTGAGCGCCGCGCGCTCCTCGTCCGCACGCGCGGTGCCCGCCCCCGACAACACCAAGGCCCGGACCTCCATCTCGGGATCGGCGCCGGTCAGCGCCAGCAGGGTGGCGCCCATCCCGATCGCGATGTCGTCGCAGTGCGCGCCGAGCACCGCGATCCGCTTCGGCGGGCGGGTGAACAGTCCGATCACGCCGATTCCCACACCATCCACGGACGCGCACCGTCGCGGTAGGCGTCGTCGAGTTCGGCGCGCTCCTTGAACGTGTCGGCCGGCTTCCAGAAACCCAGATGCCGGTAGCCGAAAAGCCTGCCCTGCCCGGCCAGCGCATCGCACGCATCGGCGATCAGATCACCGCCGGGCGGCAGCAGATCGAAGATCTCCTGGCTCAGCACGAAGTAGCCGCCGTTCTCCCACAACGGCATTCGCGCCACCGGCATGATGTTCTTCACCTCACCGGTCTCGGAGATGTCCACACAGTGGAACGAGGACTGCGGTGGCACCACCATCATCGACGCGGCCGCACCCGAGGCGTGGAAACGTTCGATCATCGTGTCCAGCGGTGCGTCGGTGAGTACATCGGCGTAGTTGGCCAGGAAGTACTCGTCACCGTCGAGATGTTCACGCACCCGCCGCAGCCGCTCGCCGATCGCCGATTCCACCCCGGTGTCGACGAAGGTGATCGACCAGTCGCTGATATCGGTGCCGAGCAGCTGGACCTGACCGTCGCGGATGACGAAATCGTTGGACGCCGTCTCCTGATAGGTGAGGAAGAAGTTCTTGATGTGCTCGGCACCATAACCCAGGCACAGCACGAACTCCTTGTGACCGTAGTGGGCGTAGTAGCGCATCACGTGCCACAGCAGCGGGCGCGGGCCGACCAGCTGCATCGGCTTGGGCACGACGTCCTCGGAACCGCCGCGCATGCGCATGCCGTAACCGCCGCAGAACAACACGACCTTCATCGGTTCACCTTCGTTTCCATGGCACCGGCCACCACCGGGTCGCCGAGAATGTCGCCGCGGTGCAGCACCGGCAGCGGATAGACCAGTTCGCCACCCCAGTCGCCGACATGGCGCAGCTGGGCGGTGATCTCGGTTTCGAGATTCCAGGGCAGCACCAGCACCACATCCGGGCGGTCGGCATCGATGCGTTCCGGCGGATGGATCGGGATGCGGGTGCCGGGGGTGTAGCGGCCGTGCTTGTAGGGGTTGCGGTCCACGGTGTACTCGAGCAGGTCGGGCCGGATACCGCAGTAGTTGAGCAGCGTGTTGCCCTTACCCGGGGCGCCGTACCCGACGACCCGCTTGCCCGCCGCCCGGCACTCGAGCAGGAAGCGCAGCAGTTCCAGGCGCACCGATTCCGCGCGCGGTCCCAGCGCGGCGTACCCCTCGGGAACGTGCAGGCCCGCCGCCCGTTCCAGCTCGAGCACCGCCGAGACCCGCGCTGTCGGCTCCGCGACCGCGTCGGGGCGCGCCCACAGCCGGATCGAACCGCCGTGGGTGTCGAGCAGCTCCACATCGACGACGGTGAGCCCGCCCACCGCCAGCGCGCGCTGCGCGGAATGGACGGTGTAGTACTGGAAGTGCTCGTGATACACGGTGTCGAACTGGCCGAGCTGGACCAGATTCAGGGCGTGGTGCACCTCGATGCTCAGCCAGCCGTCATCGCTGAGCAATCCCCGCAGCGCTCGGGTGAAGCCGCGCAGGTCGGGGATGTGGGCGTAGACATTGTTGGCGACCACCAGGTCGGCCGGCCCGTGTTCGGCGCGCACCCGCGCGGCCGAGTCCTCGTCCAGGAACGCCGTTTCGGTGGGCACACCGGCCGTCCGCGCCGCCCTGCCCACATTGACCGACGGTTCGATGCCGAGGCAGCGGATGCCGCGCGCCACCGCGTGACGCAGCAGGTACCCGTCGTTGCTGGCCACCTCGACGACGAACGACTCCGCGTTGAGCCCCAGACGCTCGGCGGCGGTGTCGACGAAACGCTCGGCGTGGCGCACCCAGCTCTCGGAATACGAGGAGAAGTACGCGTACTCGGTGAAGGTGTCCTCGGGGGTGATCAGCGCGGGGATCTGCAACAGCAGGCAGTCCTCGCACAGTCTCAGATGCAGGGGAAACGTCGATTCCGGCAGATCGAGCTGGTCGCGGTCGAGGAAACTCTCACACGGCGGGGTGGCACCCAGGTCGAGCACACTCGTGAGCCGATCGGAATCACAGAGTCGACATTGCACGCAGGGGCCCCACCTTTTACACGATCGCGAAAACTGTCACGGCCGATGCCGGACATGCCGGAAGTCGGTCCGGCGGTCCGAGACGTTACAGCCAGACGCCGTGGGGGTGGCACTTGAAACCTCTGGGACCGATATTGATTCGTGATATGTTTCGAAGTCGGCCAGGATTTCGCCAGGTCGGCTATCCGCCGGCGTCGCCGACCATTGCTCGTCGCCGTGTGATGCCACCCACTCGGGAAAGCGATTGTCCTGCATTCATATCGAATAGCCATGGGTCTACGGTTGCCCGCCCGGCGGCTGCGGTGGTATCTGGCTAACTCTCGGATCCGTTGTACCGCTGACATTTCGGTGTGACCACCAGCAAATGGTCTGTAACAATCAGCGGGCGGGCATCGAATCGTGGGGAAGTAGGACGGTCATTTCGGCCGCGTTCGGATCAACGGGGTTCGGGAAACGGTGCGTCTCCCGAAGAAGAGGTGTGGGTTCATGAGCTTCGAGCTCACCGGTGGTGGCGAAGTCGAGGTCGCCACCGCGGCACAGGCGCTGGGCCGTGCGCGGCGTGAGAGCTGGCAGGCGGCGTTCGCGCAGCGGCTGGTCGTCACCGACACCGTCGCGGTGCTCGGCGCCGTCGTCGCCGCGCAGGCCATCCGCTTCGGTGGCCCGGCCGCGCCGCCGCTGGCCTGGCCGCTGCCCTACGAGGTCGGCTACTCGGTGGTGACCTTGGCGCTGGCGGCGGGCTGGCTGGCCCTCCTGCACGGTTACGGCACCCGCGCCCCCCAGGTGATCGGCACCGGCAGCGAGGAATTCCGCAGGCTGGTTTCGGCGACCCTGCGGTTGTTCGGCGTCCTCGCGATCCTCGCGCTGCTCTGCCGGGTCGAGGTCGCGCGAGGGTATCTCGCTATCGCGTTGCCCGCGGGCCTGCTCGCTCTCGTCGCGGGCAGGCTGGCCTGGCGGCAGCGGCTGCGGCACTGGCGGGCCGAGGGCCGGTGTCACACCGCGGTACTCGTCGTCGGTTCGCCCGAGGCCGCCCACGCGATGGCCACCGCGTTCACCGATGATCCCGGCTCCGGCTATCGCGTGGTGGGGGTGTGTGTGCCCGCGGGCTCGGGCGACGGGCGATTCGAGAGGCACGGCGGGCCGTCGGTGCTCGGCGACGACCGCTCGGTGCTCGACGCGGTGCGGCGCAGCGCGGCGGAGTCGGTCGCCGTGGCGGCCACCGACCATCTCGGCCCGGCCGAATTGCGTCGTATGGCATGGGAATTGGATCCGCTCGGGGTCGATCTCATCGTGGCGCCCGGTGTCGCCGACATCGCAGGCGTGCGGCTGACGCACCGCCTCGTCGCCGGGATGCCGATGCTGCACATCGACCGGCCGCGATACGGCCGGGCGAAGTCCAGTCGCAAGGCACTGTTCGACTTCTGTTTCGCCGCGGCGGTGCTGGTGCTCAGCGCGCCGATCCTGGTAGCCATCGCGGTCGCGGTGAAGGCGACCAGTGCGGGGCCGGTGTTCTATCTGTCCGAGCGCATCGGCCGCGACGGTGTGCCGTTCCGGATGATCAAGTTCCGCAGCATGCGCCTCGATGCCGACACCGCGGTGGACGATCTGATCGAGCAGCACGGTGGCAACCCGGTGTTCTTCAAGGTCAAGGATGATCCGCGGGTGACGCAGGTCGGGCGGTTCCTGCGCAAGTACAGCCTCGACGAGCTGCCGCAGTTCTGCAACGTGCTGCGCGGCGAGATGAGCGTGGTGGGGCCGCGGCCCCAGGTGCAGCGTGAAGTCGACAGTTATGACGGCGAGATGCGCAGGCGCTTGCTGGTGAAGCCCGGGCTCACCGGGTTGTGGCAGGTCAGCGGGCGGTCTGATCTGTCGCCGGAGGACTCGGTGCGCCTGGATCTGTCCTATGTCGAGAATTGGTCCATGGTGCTCGATGTCGCGCTGATCGCGCGGACCATCGGGGTCGTCACACGCGGGGACGGCGCCTACTAGCCGAGCGGGCCGACGCGGAACCCCGCGCCGGCCCGGTTCGCTCAGCGCAGGTCGCGGCGCCGGAAGGCCGCCAGGCCGAGGACGGTGCCCGCGATCGTGACGGCGAGAAGCCAGGCGATCGGGACGATGTCGAAGGTCGCGCCGGGCAGCTTGGGCGGGTGGACGAACGGCACCAGATCCATCAGCCACTGCGGGAACGTGCCGAGCGAACCGAGCAGCACGATCACGATCATCGCGCTCAGCACCGCCCAGGCCAGCGGCGCGTACTTCGGTACGACACCGAACAGCAGCAGGGCGATCGCGGTGACCACCCAGACCGCGGGCAGCTGCACCGCGACGGCACCGAGCGACTGACCGAGCTTGCCGACGACATCGCCATCGACGGCGCCCCACACGATCCCGATCCCGATGCCCGAGACGAGCAGAGCCACCGCGGGCCCGGCGACCGCGAACAGCAGGTGGCTCGCCGCGTACCGCACCCGGCCCACCGCCGCCGCAAGCACCGCTTCGGCACGACCCGAGTTCTCCTCCTCGTGCAGGCGCAGCACCGACGACACCGAGTACGCGGCCGCGGCCGCCGCCAGCATGGTGATCGCGTAGGCGATGAACGACTTCTCCAGGTCGTCGGAGCCGCCCAGCGCGGTGACCACGTCCCGCAGGGTGCCGCTGTCGTCGAGCATGCCGCCGATGCTGTTCACCGCGCCACCGATCAGCAGGCCGTACAGGCCGAAACCGACCGTCCAGCCGAGCATCGAGCCGCGCTGCAACCGCCAGGCCAGACCGACCGGGCCCGAGAGAGCCGGGCCCGCCGCGGCAAGGCCGGGGCGTTCGGCGAGCAGGCCCGCACCGAGGTCGCGGGTGCGTAGCAGCTGGTAGGCGAGCAGGGTCGCGCCGACGGCGACGGCGGCGAGCGGGATGAGCACCCACCAGCGTTCCTCGGCGTACGGACGGATCTGCAGGCACCAGCCCAGCGGCGAGAACCACGACAGCACACCGTTTCCGGCGTCACCCACCGCGCGCACCGCGAAGGCGGCACCCAGCGCGCCGAGCGCGACACCGCGCGCGATCCGAGCCCCGTTGCTCAGCTGGGCGGCGACCGCGGCCACGGCGGCCCACACGAAACCGGAGGCGGCCAGCGCCGCGCCCCACGCCACCGAGCCCGCCGCGGGCAGGTCGGCGGCCATCAGCGAAGCGGCGCAGGCGATTCCGGCCACCGCCGCAGCGCCGAAGGTCAGCAGCAGCGCGCCGGTGAGCCCGGCGAAACGGCCGATGCTGGTGGCGCCGACCAGTTCCGCCCGCCCGGTCTCCTCCTCGACCCTGGTGTGCCGGATCACCGTGAGCACGGCGGCGATCGCGATCATCGCGTACATCGCCCCGGCCTTCCAGGTGCCGATGGACCCGAGCGAGGAATTGAACACCGGACCGTACATGGCCAGCAGCGCGGGACTGGCCGCCGTGGTCGAGGCGAAGCTGTCCAGCTGCTGCTGGGTGGCATAGAGGTCCTTGACCGAGACGACCTGCAGCGCGGGCATCAGCCCGATCAGCAGCGACCACGCGGGCGCGATGATCCGGTCGCGCCGCAGATACAGCCGCAGCATCTGCCCGGTGCCCGCGAATTCGCTTGCGGTGCGGGTGGTTCCGACGAATCTCGGGGTGGCGGCGATGGTGGTCATGCCCGCACCTTCTCGCCGTCGACCGCCGCGCCGCTCTCGACGTGGTAGTGCCGCAGGAACAGGTCCTCGAGCGTGGGCGGTGCGCTGGTCAGGCTGCGCACGCCCGCGTCACCGAGGACGCGGATCAGCGTGCCGAGGTGCTCGGCGTCGACCTGGCAGCGCAGCGTGGAGCCGTCGACCTCGACATCGTCGACACCCGGCAGCGCGCCGACATCGCCCGGATCGCCGATCAGTTCGGCCGTGATCGCGGTGCGGCTCAGATGCCGCAGCTGGTCCAGCGAGCCGGATTCGACCGTGCGGCCTGCGCGGATGATCGTCACCCGGTCGCACAGGTGCTCGACCTCAGACAGGATGTGGCTCGACAACAGCACGGTCGCCCCGCGGGCCGCGGCTTCGCGGACGCAGTCCTGGAAGATCTGCTCCATCAGCGGGTCCAGACCCGAGGTCGGCTCGTCGAGGACGAGCAGATCCGCGTCGGCCGAGAACGCCGAGACCAGGGCGACCTTCTGCCGGTTGCCCTTGGAATAGGTGCGGGCCTTCTTGGTCGGATCCAGCTCGAAACGCTCGATCAGTTCGGCGCGCCTCGTCTGGTCGAGCCCGCCGCGCATCCGGGCGAGCAGGTCGATCGTCTCGCCGCCCGACAGCGACGGCCATAGTGTGACATCGCCTGGGACATAAGCGATCCGGTGATGCAGGGCGACCGCATCGGTCCACGGGTCGCGGCCGAACAGCGCCGCCTCGCCGCCGGAGGCGCGCAGCACGCCGAGCAGCACCCGGATCGTGGTGGACTTGCCTGCGCCGTTGGGGCCGAGGAACCCGTGGATCTCGCCGGGGCCGACTCGCAGGTCGAGCCCGTCGAGCGCGGTGAAGCGGCCGAAATTCTTTCGCAGGTCATGGACTTCGATGACCCGATCGGTGGTGTGGGAGGGCATCGTCTACTCCTCGATGAGGCTGTCGAGCAGTGTCGAATCGGTCAGCATGCCTTGGGTGTAGAGCTCGAGGGCCGGGAAGGTGATCTCGTCGGACAGGTCCCGGATCGCCTTGCGGTAGTCGAGTTTTCCCTCACGCTGGATTCGCAGCTGCAGGTAGAGGTTCATGGCTCCGACATGGCAGAGCACGATGTATCTGGCCCGGGCCGCCGGATCGCGACTCGGTTTGAGCTGGCCCGCCTCGACCGCGGTCTGCGTGTACTGCACGGCGTCGGCGATCATGTGCTCCAGCAGGGATTCCGCCAGAGCGCCGCCGGCCTGGAAGCTGCGCAGCATGTAGGCGACCAGGGGGGCGTACAGCTCGATCTCGGCCATCGCGGTGAGCATCCCGGTAGGGCCCGCGGAGCGGATGACTCGCAGCTTCTCGTCGCGAATGATCTCGAGCACACGATCGTCGCAGGCGGCGCGCAGGCCGTCCTTGGAGCCGAAGTGGTGATTCACCAGGCCGGGTGAGACTCCGGCTGCCGCGGCGATCGCCCGGACGCCGACACCGAAACCCTGCTCTCCGAACAGGTCGATCGCGGTATCGCGGATCCGGGCAGCGGTGGTCAGGTCGGGGGAGGGTCCTTGCGGTACGGGCTGTTGGCTGAACACATGTTCAATATACTAAACGACTGTTCAATCGTCGAGCAAGAGTCTGTATCGGCGAGTTTCGGGCCGCCACCCCGTCGGCGACGCGGCTAGGGTCGAAGACATGGCTACCGGCACAACGACGACGGCAGAACATCTCCGCGCAGCGCTGGACGGACCGTGGCGCGCGGTGAGAGACCAGGCGCGAGTCCAGCTCGCCGACGACCGCTTCACCGGCGACCCGGAACTCGACATCCACGCGGCCAGGGCGCGCGTACTCGACCAGATGCGGGTCATCGCGACCATGGGTTACGCCGAACGCGGGTTCCGGCCCGTGAACGGCGGCACCGGCGATCCGGGCGGCGCGGTCATCGGCCTGGAGATGCTGGCCTACGCCGACCTGTCGCTGTGGGTGAAATCCGGTGTGCAGTGGGGACTGTTCGGCGGCGCGGTGGAGAACCTGGGCACCGAACGCCACCGCGACTACATCAAGCGGCTGATCTCACTCGACCTGCTCGGCTGCTTCGCGATGACCGAGTCGGGACACGGCAGCGACGTCGCCAATATCGAGACCACCGCCACCTACGACCCGGCCACCCAGGAATTCGTGGTCAACACCCCCACACCGTCGGCGCGCAAGGACTACATCGGCGGCGCGGCCGTGCACGCGCGGATGGCGGCGGTGTTCGCCCAGCTGATCACCGGCGGCGAGAACAAGGGCGTGCACTGCCTGCTGGTCCCGATCCGCGACGAGCGCGGCGCCGACCTGCCCGGCGTGACCACCTACGACGACGGCATCAAGGGCGGCCTGCCCGGGGTGGACAACGGCCGCATCGTCTTCGACCAGGTCCGGGTGCCCAGGGAGAACCTGCTCAACCGCTACGCCGATGTCGACCCGGACGGCACCTACGCCTCCGAGATCGACAACCCCAGCCGTCGCTTCTTCACCACGCTCGGCACGCTGGTGCGCGGCCGGGTGAGCGTCGGCGGCGCCGCGGCGGCGGGCGCGCGGGTCGGACTGAGTATCGCCGTGCGCTACGCGCTTGCGCGGCGTCAGTTCGCCGATCCCGACACCGGCGAGGAGACCCTGCTGATGGACTACCGCAGCCATCAGCGCAGGCTGCTGCCACTGGTGGCCAAGTCGTTCGCGCTGGCCTTCGCGCAGAACGACCTGGTGCGGCGGATGGACCTGATCCAGTCCGGCAAGGACACCGAATCCGGCGCCCAGCGCGCGCTGGAGAAGCGCGCCGCCGGCCTGAAGGTCGCCCAGACCAGGCACGCCACCCGCGCGATCCAGGAATGCCGCGAAGCCTGCGGCGGCGCGGGCTATCTCACCGAGAACCGCCTCGTCACGCTCAAGGCCGACACCGACGTGTTCACCACCTTCGAAGGTGACAATGTCGTGTTGACCCAGCTCGTCGCGAAGGAGCTGCTCACCGCCTACTCCGACGAGGTCCGCGATCTCGACGCCCTCGGCTGGGTGAAGTTCGCCGCCACCATGGCGGGCGATGTGGTGCGCAAACGATCCGGTGTCCGCCAGCTGATCCAGACCCTGCGCGACCGCAGCGACGACAGCGTCGACGACGGCGACCTGTCCAAGCGCTCGGTGCAGCTGCAGCTGTTCGCCGATCGCGAGGACTACCTGCTGCGGACCGCCGCGCACCGGCTGCGCGCCAGGGCCGCCGACACCGGCCCGTTCGAGGCGTTCAACAATGCCCAGGACCACATCCTGGCCGCAGGCGCCGCGCACATCGACCGGCTGGTGCTCGAGGAATTCGTGGACGGGATCGCCACCATCGATGACCCCGACGCCAAGGCGCTCGCCGAAACCGTCTGCGACCTCTACGTGTACGCCTCGCTGGAGGAGAACCTGGCCTGGTACATCATGCACCGGTTCATGTCGGTGGAACGGGCCAAGGCAGTGCGCCGCGGGGTCAACGAACTCGTCGACCGGCTGCGCCCGGACGCGCTGACCCTGGTCGAGGCGATGGGCGTGCCCGAGAAGATGCTGCGCGCCGAAATGCTGCACGACGCCAGCGTCTTCGAACGGAACTAGTCGCGCGTCCTGGCTCGCAGCAGGTCCGCGAGCCAGCACAGCCCGATCGCCATCGCCGCGGCGGCCGCCGCCCCACCGAGCACATCGGTGGGGTGGTGGTAGCCGAGCTCGACCATGCCGGGTGTGATCGAGACCAGCGCGAGCACGGTGAGCGCCGCGATCGTGATCCGCGCCTTCGGGTTCGGCACGAGGCACGCGAAAGTCGTTGCGACAGCGACGAGATGGACGGTATGGCCGCTCGGATAGGCGAGGTAGTCGTGGAGCTGCCTGTCCCACAACGGTTTCAGCAGCCAGGTGTTGATCGCCAGCACGACCTCGGGAACCACCAGCATGGTGATCGCCTGCCACCACTGCCGCCGCAGGGCGAACCAGCCGAATGCCGCGAGCAACAGGATCAGCACGACGGGCCCGCTGCTCGGCGCGACGAGCACCTCGGCGAGGCCGGGGGAGATCGCGTCGGCGATCGGGTCGGCCACCGCGGAGTCGAGGTCGGTCGGTCCGTCGTCGGCGGGGAACGTCAGCGGGACCGCGACCGTGACAGCGGCACCCACACCGATCGCCGTCGCGCGGACGGCGGTACGCGCGGACACTTCCTCGATCACGGACGCGACGACCAGCGGTGGCTCAGGCGGGACCGTAGGTGAGCACCGCGGTCACCACGAACCACAGCACCCAGACGATCGCGATGATCATCCCGATCGCGAGCGTGATCCGCAGGAACGCACGGCCGAAGTCGAGATCACCGTCGACCCGCGGATACAGCTTCCACGGGCTGTACCAGGGCGCAACCAGACCGCGGTTCGCCAGTTCGCGCTCGAGCTGTGCCTGTTCGTCGGCGTACTGCTCGGCTTGGGCCTGGGTGGGGCCGCCGTGCCACAGGGTCACATCGATCGGGCCGAGGAAGCCCTCGTTGAGCAGATCCTGGGGTGCGGGCAGATAGGGCAGGATGCCGAGGCCGCGGAACGCGATGGCGATGTCGTTGGCGGTCCAGAGGTTGTGTTCCTTCGCGGCCAGCATCTCGAAGTACTGTTCGAGCCGGTGCGGATCGTCGGTGACGATCACGTCGAAGCTGGGATCGCTCCACCCCTGGTGCACGTCGATCTGCGCGCCCGGCATCGGCACGATGACGCCGAGCCCGTGTACCGCGCGCTGGCCGAGCCCACGCGCCGCGAGATAGTTCTGCAGCGCGAAGGTGTGCTCACGGGAGCGTTCGAGCGGCGTCGACTTCTCGGCGCCCGCGAACCGCGCGAGCTCGCCGGAGACCATCCACGGACCGTTGAGCGGGATCTCCAGCACACCGTCCTGGAGCGCGGTGAAGGTCTCCGCCTCGATCACCACGCAACTGGTCGGCGTCCACACCACCGCGTCGAACTGATGTAGCCGGTCGTCCTGGAACAAGCTGCAGTTGATCGTGGCGACGCCGTGCGGGCTGGACGGATCCTTCCAGGTGCGCAGCCAATCGATCAGTGCCAGCTCGGCATCGGTGCCTGCCGCATTCTGCACGCGCACGAGCATGGAGTCCGCCCTTCTGGGTCGTTGGCGCCGCGGGCCGAGAACCGTTGGCGTACATCGTAGCTCGATGACCGGCGGTTGCCGGGGAAGATACGGCCGGTGTTCAGCTCGGCTCGGCCTCGATCTTGCCCGCCGAGACCGCGGCGACGAGTTCGGCGTGATCGGCCTCGGTCCGGTCGGCGTAGCGCACCGCGTAGCGGGCGATCGCCTCGTCGAACTTGTCGTCGTCGGCTTCGAGATAACCGGCCAGGGTGCGCGGGTCGAGCGAGCGGGAGTGCGCCCTGGCCAGCAACGCCCCGGCGAGCCTGCCGTAGTCGTCGAGATCGCCGGCCGAGAGCCCGGCCGGGTCGATGCTGCCCTTGAGATTGCGGAACTGGCGCACGATGAACGGGATCGAGCCGTCGAGCTCGATCGTCGTCCAGCCGAGCAGGATGTCGGTCTCGGACTGCACGCTGCGCGCGCCGACCACGATGCGCTCACCCTCGTGCCGGGGCGCCGCGGGCGGCAGGAACGGCGCGAGCGCGGACGGATTCGCCTGCTTGACCTGCAGCACCAGTGCCTCGCCGTCGTTGCCGTGCAGCAGCGCCACATAGCTGTGCAGGCCGACACTGCCGGTGCCGACGATCCGGAACGCCACATCGGAGACCGCGAAACGGGCCAGCAGGTTGCGCCGGGACTCGCGGATGGTGCCCGCGTAGCGCTCGAGCCCGTCGATCACGGCCTCGGCGACCCGCTCCTCGACCGGGGTGAGGATCGGCGGATCGCTGACGAACCGGTGCTTGCTGATATCGGTCTCGTGATCGTCGAGGTGCGCGGTCCACTTCGCGACGACCTTGGCGCTGGTGTTCTTGCGCGCCTTCTTGGCGGCCTTCTTGAAGTCGTCGAGCAGATCCTCGGCCTTGGCCTCGGTCAGGATCGACTCGTCGTGCATCGCGGTCCAGGACTGCAGGAACGGCATGTCCGCGAGTTCGGCGACGGTGCGGCGGTAGGAGCGGGCGGCATCGCGCGCGGCGCGCGCGCAGTCGTCTTCGTCGGCGCAGCCCTCGCGCCCGGCCAGCACGAGGCTGGCGGCGAGCCGTTCCAGATCCCATTCCCACGGCCCGAGAACGGTCTCGTCGAAATCGTTGATGTCCATGACGATCTCGCCGCGCTGGGTGCCGTAGAGACCGAAGTTCGCGGCATGGGCGTCACCGCAGATCTGGGCGGGCAGCCCACTGTCGGGTCCCGCGGCGAGGTCGGCGGCCATCAGGCCGGCGGCGCCGCGGAAGAAGGTGAACGGCGAGGCGGTCATCCGGCCGATCCGCAGCGGGATCAGGCGCTCGATCCGCCCCCGGTTGCTCGCCTCGACGAACTCGAGCACACTCGGCCGGTCCGGGCTCTCGGCCGCCCGGTCGCGGGCGGACACCGGGACCCGTTCCCTGGCGGCGCGGCCGCGTTCGCGCGCGTCCTCGGCGGAGACGTAGGTACGCAGATCTAAACCACTGTCGGACACAAGTGCCCAGGTTAGCGGTTCGACGCCGGACAGGCACCGCGACCGCAGGGCAACAGAACGCGGCCGGAAGTTTCGGCGTGGCCGGATGGCGCGAGCGGGGGTCGGTGCGGTATGCAGGGGCGTGGCAACCGAATCGGGAACGCCGGGCACCAACGACACCGCAACCGGTGGCGTGTTCAGCGATCGCGTCCTGACCGTGCCCAATGTGCTGAGCCTGATCCGGCTGATCGGCATCCCGGTATTCCTGTGGTTGTTGCTGGTCCGCCATGCCGACGGCTGGGCGTTCGCGTTGTTGATCGCGCAGGGCTTCACCGACTTCCTCGACGGCAAACTCGCCCGGCTGCTCGACCAGTCCTCCCGGCTCGGTGCCCTGCTCGATCCGCTCGTCGACCGGTTATACCTCGTGACGACGCTCGTGGCGTTCGTCGCACGCGGGCTGATTCCGTGGTGGATCGCGGTGATCCTGATCGGTCGCGATCTGATCCTCACCGTGACCTTGTCGGTATACAAACGCCGTGAACTGCCCGCCCCCGAGGTGATCTACCTCGGTAAAGCGGCCACCTTCGCGCTGATGTCGGCCCTGCCGTGGCTGCTCACGGGGGAGATGGATTGGGCAGGGGCGGGTTTCGGCTGGGCCTTCGGCTGGGCACTGCTGATCTGGGGCACCGCGCTGTATGTGTGGACCGGGGCGCTCTACGTGGGGCTGGCGGTCGCGGTCGCGCGTTCGATACCGCCTGTGCCGCACCGCGGGAGCTAGTCGATACTGTTGCGTGCAACGTTGACGACGAAAGGACGTCCTGTGACCCGGACCCCTGAGGATCTGCGCTACACCGAAGAGCACGAATGGGTGCGGCGGACCGGCCCCACGGCGGTTCGTGTGGGCATCACCGACTACGCCCAGTCACAGCTGGGTGACGTCGTGTTCGTCCAGCTGCCCGAGGTCGACAAGGATGTGACCACCGGCGAGAGCATCGCCGAGGTCGAGTCGACCAAGAGTGTGTCCGACATCTACGCTCCACTGAGCGGGAAAGTCGTTGCGGTGAACGAAGTTCTGGTGCAGGAACCGGAGACGCTGAACACCGATCCGTACGACGACGGCTGGCTGTTCGAGCTCGCCTTCGACGAGGAGGCGGCGCTGGATTCCGCCCTCGGTGAACTGCTGGATGCGGCGGGTTATCAAGGAGTTATCGGGGGCTGAAGCAGCCTTCACAGTTCTCCCTGCACGGGTGCGCCCCGGCAGGGTACGGTCAAAGCCAAGCGGATACGTCGGGGAATCGACGCCGGGATCTTTTCCTGGCGATGTGATCGCGCCGGTCGTGTCGCCGAATACAGCACCTGCTTGCATGGATAATCAGGTTCGAGGAGGAGAGAAACGGTGAGCGAGAACAGGGACCCGGGTTACGGGGAGACCGCGGCCGAGACGACGTCGGTCTTCCGCGCGGACTTCCTCAACGAGGTCGACGCGTCGCGCTCCGGAGAGCCGACCGGCGAACAGCCGGTTCAGGGCGTCGAGGGCCTGCCGGTCGGCGCGGCCCTCCTGGTGGTCAAGCGCGGCCCGAACGCGGGCTCGCGTTTTCTGCTGGATCAGCCGACCACCTCGGCCGGTCGACACCCCGACAGTGACATCTTCCTCGATGACGTCACTGTCAGCCGTCGGCACGCGGAGTTCCGTCAGGACGACGACTCGTTCCAGGTCGTCGATGTGGGCAGCCTCAACGGCACCTACGTCAACCGGGAGCCGGTGGACTCCTCGGAGCTGCAGAACGGCGACGAGGTCCAGATCGGCAAGTTCCGGCTGGTCTTCCTGACCGGTCCGCGCGCGCAGGCGAACGAGTCGGCGTCGGGCGCGGGGTCGCGATGACCCCTACGGTGCTGGTGCTCGCGAAGGGCGCAGTGCTGTGACAGGGGCGGCGCAGTGGGCGCGCGGAGGGATGTCGATCGGCTCCGTGCTCGACCTGCTGCGACCAGATTTTCCTGATATCACCATCTCCAAGATCCGGTTCCTCGAATCCGAGGGCCTGATCCGGCCGGAGCGGACACCGTCGGGATACCGGCGGTTCTCGGTGGCCGACTACGAACGGCTGCGTTTCGTGCTGACCGCGCAACGCGATCAGTACCTGCCGCTCAAGGTGATCAAGGAGCAACTCGAAGCGATCGACAGTGGTGCGGCGACCCTGGGCGTGCGTGAAGCGCGCGCCAGGGCGCACTCCCACCTCAGCGCCGCGGAGGCCGGGCAGTCGCTGTCCGGCGCCGCGCGCGTGGACTCCGACGGCGCAGGCCCGGCACCGCTGCGCACACTGGGCGTCGTCCCCGGCGAGATCACGCCGGACGAACTACGCGTCGACGTCGGAGTGCGCCTCACCCGCGCCGATCTGCTCGCCAAGGCGGGGATCGACGACAAGTTTCTCGACGACCTGCTGCGCGCCGGTCTGATCGTCCCCGGCGCGGGCGGCTTCTTCGAATCCGACGCGGTGACGCTGGCGCACGCGGCCAAATCGATGGCCGAATTCGGCCTGGAGGCCCGGCATCTGCGCGCCTTCAAACTGGCCGCCGACCGCGAGGCCGCCCTCGTCGCCCAGATCGCCGCGCCCATCGCCAAGAGCCGCGACGCCGACGCGCGCGCCCGCGCCGAGGAGACCGTCCGCGAACTGGCGGCACTGTCGCTGAACCTGCACGCGGCACTGGTGACAGCGGCCGTACGCGCCGCACTCGGCAACTGACACACCCGGCCACCGGATCGGGTATCACCCCGGCAACACGCCGATTTCGGCTCGGACGTCCTCGTTGCACCGACCGGAATTCGCCTAGACTCGTTGGTACGGCGAGCTGGGCAGCTGTCGTGCCGGCCGACGGCGAGTATGGGAGGCAGGACAACGCATGAGCGAGATGCGCGTAATCGGCATCCGTGTCGAGCAGCCACAGAACCAGCCCGTGCTGCTGCTGCGGGAAGCGGAGGGCGAGCGATACCTGCCGATCTGGATCGGGCAGGCCGAGGCCACGGCGATCGTGCTCGAGCAGGAGGGGGTCACCCCGATCCGTCCGCTCACTCACGATTTGATCAAGATTCTGATCACCGAACTCGGGCACACCCTCAAGGAAGTGCGGATCGTCGATCTGCAGGAGGGCACCTTCTACGCTGATCTCGTCTTCGACGGCGATCTGCGGGTCTCGGCCCGGCCGTCGGATTCGGTGGCGATCGCGCTGCGGGTCGGCTGCCCGATCTTCGCCGAGGAACCGGTACTCGCCGAGGCCGGGCTGGTGATGCCGGACGAGCGCGAGGACGAGGTCGAGAAGTTCAAGGAGTTCCTCGAGTCGGTCTCGCCCGACGACTTCAAGGCGACGGACAGCTGATTCACTTCCCGATCTTCTAGACCTGAAGTAGAGGTCGAGGGAATCGCCGCGCGCGGTGCTTGGTGCGACAACGGTGCAGGTCCGACAATGGCAGGAGTAACCTCGAAAGTCGGGCAACATCCGTCGTGACTCCGGTACTTCGAGAACGTCGGCAGAGCAAGGAGTGGTCAGTGGAAGAGCAATCGCAGGATGTGGTGCAGCCTGGCTTGTTCCCGGACGACTCGGTTCCGGACGATCTGGTCGGCTACCGGGTGCCGAGCGCGTGTCAGGTCGCCGGCATCACCTACCGTCAACTCGACTACTGGGCCCGCACCGGGCTGGTCGTGCCGTCGATCCGTGGCGCCGCGGGTTCGGGCAGTCAGCGGCTGTACTCGTTCAAGGACATCCTGGTCCTCAAGATCGTGAAGCGGCTGCTGGACGCGGGTGTCTCTTTACAGAACATCCGGATCGCGGTCGATCATCTGCGCAGCCGCGGGGTGCCGGATCTGGCCGGGATCACGCTGTTCTCCGACGGGACCACGGTGTACGAGTGCACCTCGCCCGAGGAGGTAGTCGATTTACTGCAGGGCGGGCAGGGCGTCTTCGGAATCGCGGTCAGCGGCGCCATGCGGGAACTGACCGGGGCGATCGCCGACTTCCCGGCCGAGCGAGCCACCGAGATCACCGACCGGCCCGAGGACGAACTGTCCTTCCGGCGCAAGGTGCGGGAGAACCGTAAAACCGGCTGAGTGACGAGGACTACACCCCCGGCGTGCCCCAGGTGGCGCGGCCGGGGGTTTGCTGCATCTAGACTTGATGGCGCGTCGCCGCCGTGCGGGAGAGTCCTGGATTCGTGAGAGTCCGGGCGCCGAAGGAGCAGCACCTCCCCGTCAATCTCTCAGGCAACAGGGACCGCACGGTGATTCGACGCCTCTGGAAAGCGGTGGCTTCAGGCTGCCCGCCCACGGGGAAAGGGGCACGGCTGTTCGCGGCCGGGTCACCGAATCTCTCAGGCGCCACGACAGAGGGGGAGGGCTGGTACCCGTCGACCACATGGTCGACCCGCCCGACCTTGGAGCTGCCGTGACCCGTTCGTTCGCCGACCGCCACATCGGACCCGATTCCGGCGAGCTCGCCCGGATCCTCGAGATCGTCGGCGTCGACTCGATCGACGCACTCGCGACCAAGGCACTGCCCGCGACGATCCTCGACGAGTCCGGCCTCGGCGCGCTGCCCGCGCCGGGCACCGAGCACGAGGTGCTCGCCGAGCTGGCCGCGCTGGCGCACTCCAACACCGTCGCCACCTCGATGATCGGCCTCGGCTACTACGACACGCTCACCCCGCCGGTGCTGGTGCGCAACCTGCTGGAGAACCCGGCCTGGTACACCGCCTACACCCCGTACCAGCCCGAGATCAGTCAGGGCAGGCTCGAGGCGCTGCTCAACTTCCAGACCATGGTCTCGGATCTGACCGGCATGGATGTCGCCAACGCCTCCATGCTCGACGAGGCCACCGCGGCCGCCGAGGCGATGACGCTGCTGCGCCGCGCGGGCAAGTCCAAGTCGAACCGGCTCGTCCTCGACACCGATCTGTTCCCGCAGACCAAGACCATCATCGGCACCAGGGCCGAGCCGCTGGGCATCGAAATCGTCGCGGCCGATCTGTCGTCCGGCGAGCTGCCCGAGGGCGAGTTCTTCGGCGTGATCGCGCAGACTCCCGGCGCCTCCGGCCGGATCGTCGACTACACCGCGCTGTTCGCGGCCGCGCACGAGCGTGGCGCGCTCGTCGCCGCCGGTGCCGATCTGCTGGCGCTGACGCTGATCACGCCGCCCGGTGAACAGGGCGCCGACGTGTGCTTCGGCACCACGCAGCGCTTCGGTGTGCCGATGGGCTTCGGCGGCCCGCACGCCGGTTACCTGGCCGTGCGCACCGCGTTCGCCCGGCAGCTGCCCGGTCGCCTGGTCGGTGTGTCCGTCGATGCCGACGGTGCCCCGGCCTACCGCCTGGCTCTGCAGACGCGGGAGCAGCACATCCGCCGTGAGAAGGCGACCTCCAACATCTGTACCGCGCAGGTGCTGCTGGCCATCGTCGCCGCCATGTACGCCAGCTACCACGGTGCCAACGGGCTGCGCGCCATCGCGCGCCGGGTGCACGGGCACGCCGCGGCCGTCGCGTCCGGGATCGGCGCCGCGCTGGTGCACGACAACTTCTTCGACACCGTGCTGGCCTACGTGCCCGGCGGCGCGGAAGCCGTTGTCGCCAAGGCGAAGTCGCAGGGCATCAACCTGCGCCTGGTCGACGCCGATCACGTCGCGATCGCCTGCGACGAGGCGACCACCGACGCGCATGTCGCCGCTGTCGTCGAATCCTTCGGTACCGCACGGACTCCCGATGCCACGAGCACCCAGCCCGCCGCGATCGAGACCCGCACCTCGGACTACCTGACCCATCCGGCGTTCACCCGCCATCACACCGAGACCGCCATGCTGCGCTACCTGCGCTCGCTGTCGGACAAGGACATCGCCTTGGACCGCAGCATGATTCCGCTCGGCTCCTGCACCATGAAGCTCAACGCGACCGCGGAGATGGAGGCCATCACCTGGCCCGGTTTCGCCCGGCTGCACCCGTTCGCGCCCACCGAGGACGTGCCCGGCATCCTGAAGCTCATCGGCGACCTCGAGCAGTGGCTGGCCGAGATCACCGGCTACGACGCGGTGAGCTTGCAGCCCAATGCCGGTAGCCAGGGCGAGTACGCCGGCCTGCTCGCCATCCGGCGCTACCACCTCGATCGCGGCGACGACCACCGCGACACCTGCCTGATCCCGTCGAGCGCGCACGGCACCAACGCGGCTTCGGCGGCCATGGTCGGCATGCGCGTCGAGGTCGTGAAGTGCCGGGACAACGGCGATGTCGATCTGGACGACCTGCGCGCCAAGATCGCCGACCACGCCGACCGGCTGGCCTGCATCATGATCACCTACCCGTCCACCCACGGCGTCTACGAGCACGAGGTCGCCGAGCTGTGCGCGCTCGTGCACGACGCGGGCGGCCAGGTCTACGTCGACGGCGCGAACCTCAACGCACTGGTCGGGCTCGCCCGTCCGGGCCGGTTCGGCGGCGATGTCAGCCACCTGAACCTGCACAAGACCTTCTGCATCCCGCACGGCGGCGGCGGTCCCGGCGTCGGCCCGGTGGCGGTGCGCTCGCACCTCGCCCAGTACCTGCCCGGTGACCCCCGCGAAGCCGGCTCGCACGCGGTGTCGGCGGCCACCTACGGTTCGGCATCGATCCTGCCGATCACCTGGGCCTACATCCGGATGATGGGCGCCGAGGGCCTGCGCGAGGCGACGCTGACCGCGATCGCCTCGGCCAACTACATCGCCCGCCGCCTCGACGCCTACTTCCCGGTGCTCTACACCGGCGAGAACGGCATGGTCGCCCACGAGTGCATCCTCGACCTGCGCGAGATCACCAAGCAGACCGGTGTCACCGTCGACGATGTGGCAAAGCGCCTGGCCGACTACGGTTTCCACGCGCCAACCATGAGCTTCCCGGTGGCGGGCACGCTGATGGTGGAGCCCACCGAGAGCGAGAACCTCGAGGAGCTCGACGAGTTCATCGCCGCGATGATCGCCATCCGCGGTGAGATCGACCAGGTCGGCGCCGGCGTGTGGCCGGTGACCGACAATCCGCTGCGCGGCGCGCCGCACACCGCGGCGAGCCTGGTCGGCGAGTGGGACCACCCCTACAGCCGTGAGGTCGCGGTCTACCCGCGGGGCATCGGCCACACCCGTCCGAAGGTGTGGCCGCCGGTGCGCCGCATCGACGGTGCGTTCGGTGACCGCAACCTGGTCTGCTCCTGCCCGCCGCTGGACGCCTACGAAGACTGATAGTCCTCCGACAGCGAGCACCGCCGAACTCATGGCGGGGCTCGCTGTCGTCTACGAAACCGAAGATTCTGCGGCCCACGCTGATTGAGCGAGCGTGACCGCGGCATCGGCGGCGCGGCGGGCGTGGGCGGCGGTGACCGGCTCGTGGGTGATGAACAGCCGGTGGAACAGGGGAGCCACCGCGAGCCGGATGATCTCCGTTGCGTCGACGCCGGGGGCGAGTTCCCCGCGCGCGATGGCCCGTTCGACGATCACCGCCGCCTCGGCATGCCGTGCCGCGTAGAAGCTGCGCAGTGCCGCGGCCGCGTCCGGGTGCTGCATGCCCGCGGTGACGAAAGCCGCTGCGACAGGAGCGGATTCGGGATCGGTGAAGCCCGTGCGCAGCAGTTCGGTGAGTCCGCACAGGTCGTCGGCGAGGCTGCCGGTGTCCGGGATCGGCCAGGACTGTCCGGCCGCGCGGTCGAGTGCGTCGGCGACGAGACCCTCCGGACCGCGCCAGCGCCGGTAGACGGTGGTCTTGTGCACCCCGGCCCGCTGGGCGACGGATTCCATGCTCAGGCCCTGGTAGCCGTGCTCGGCGAGTTCGGCCGTCGTCGCGTCCAGTACGGCCTCCCGTACCCGGCTGCTGCGTCCGCCGGGTCGTCGTTGAGGTTCCAAAAACAACTCCTGTTGCGTTAGTTGAATCAGGTTTGTATGGTTAAAGCTACACAAGTTGCGATTGGAGCGCTGTTTGACCACTCAACTGAGTCTGCGCGGAGTGTCGAAGTCCTACGCGGACCGGCCCGTGCTCGACGCCGTGACCGCGACGATCCGGCCCGGCGAGCGGGTCGGCATCGTCGGCGAGAACGGGTCAGGAAAGTCGACGCTGCTGCGGGTGCTGGCCGGACTCGACCGCGCGGACACCGGATCGGTGATCGTCAACGCCGACGGCGGCCTCGGACACCTCGCGCAGACCCTCGCCGGTGACACCGTCGGCGCCGCGATCGAGCTGGCACTCGCGGAGCTGCGGGACCTGGAACGCGGCATGCACGCCGCCGCCGAAGCGCAGGACATGGACCGCTACGGCGAACTGCTCACCCGGTTCGAGGCGCGCGACGGCTACACCGCCGACGCCAGGGTCGACGCGTCGCTGCACGGACTCGGCCTGGCCGGGATCGATCGGGACCGGTCACTCGACAGCCTGTCCGGCGGGGAAAGGGCCAGGCTCGGGCTGGCCTGCCTGCTCGCGGCTTCGCCGGCGGTCCTGCTGCTCGACGAACCGACCAACCATCTCGACGAGAACGCGCTCACCTGGCTGGAGAACCGGCTGCGCACCCACCACGGCACCGTCGTGCTGGTTTCCCACGACCGGGTCTTCCTCGACCGGGTGGTGACAGCGATCGTCGAGGTGGCCGACGGCGGCCTGACCCGCTTCGGCGGTGGCTACACCGGATACCTGGCCGAGAAGGCCGCCGCCCGCGTGCGCTGGGAACAGGCCTATGCGCAGTGGCGCGGCGAGATCGGGCGACTCGAGGAATTCGCGACGACCACCGCCCAGCAGGTGGCGCACGGTCGCGCGATGTCGGACAACAACAAGATGGCCTACGACCGCAATGCGGGCCGCGTGCAGAGCTCGGTCGCCTCGCGGGTCCGGCAGACCGCCGAACGCCTGCGCCGCCTGCGCGCGGACCCGGTGCCGTGTCCGCCCGAACCCCTGCGCTTCCGTGGACGATTCGCCGACGTCGGCTCGCACACCGAGTTCGCCATCGGGCCGGTCACCCTGGGATCGCGGGGCAGGCTGCTGATCCACGGCCCGAACGGGGCGGGAAAGTCGACGCTGCTCGACGCGATCCACGCGTCGGCGCCCGGCCGGGTCGGCTACCTGCGGCAGGAGGACCGCTTCGATCCGGACCGAAGCGTCACCGAGACATACGGTTTCGGCCGGGCCGCGCTCGTCGCGACCGGACTGTTCGCACCCGAGCTGCTAGATCGCCCGGTCGGTACCTTGTCGGAGGGGCAGCGGCGCAGATTGTCACTGGCCCGGGTGCTCGCCGGTGACCATGACCTGCTGCTGCTCGACGAACCGACCAACCACCTGTCGCTGACGCTGGTCGACGAGGTGGAACAGGCGCTGCACGACTACCGGGGCGCGGTGGTCGTGGTGTCGCACGATCGTGCGCTACGCCGCCGATTCCGGGGAATACAGAAGGGAATTCAGGATTTTGGCTGACATCGTGCAGGTGATCGAGGTGCCGGGCGCGCCCTACGGGGTGACCGTCGGGCCGGACGGCGCGCTGTGGTTCACCCTGGTCGCCCAGGGCATGATCGGCCGCTGCGCCGACGGTGCGGTGCGGACATTCGCCCTCGACCCCTCCGACGGGCAACCCACCGTCATCGTGACCGGTCCCGATGATGCGTTGTGGTTCACCGAGTTCCAGGGCGGCAGGCTCGGCCGCATCACCACCGAGGGCGACGTGACCAGCATCGGGCTGGACGGTCCCTACGGTGCGTGTCTCGGACCCGACGGCGCGCTGTGGTTCACCGAGCTGCAAGCCGGTCGCGTGGGTCGGCTCGGCGCCGACGGCACGATCGACCGCGTCGAGGTCGCGGGCATGCCCTCGATGATCACCACGGGATCCGATGGCGCAGTGTGGTTTACGGTGAACCAGGGCAATGCGATCGGCCGGATCGATACCGACCTGTCCCTGACGGTTTATCCGGTGCCGACCCCGGCCGCCGCACCGGTCGGCATCACCGCTGGCCCGGACGGTGCGGTGTGGTTCACCGAAATCGGCGCGGGCGCGATCGGGCGCATCGACACCGACGGCACGATCACCGAATTCGCCCTGCCCGACCCCGCCGCGCGCCCGCACGCGATCGTCACCGGACCCGACGGTGCGCTGTGGTTCACCGAGTGGGCGGCAGGCAGGCTCGGCCGGATCACCACCGGCGGCGTGATCGACCACCTCGCACTGCCCGGCGCCGAACCACACGGCCTCACCGTCGACGCCGCAGGCCACCTGTGGGTAGCGATGGAATCCGGTGCGCTGGTGGAGGTCTCACCCTGATGGGCTGTGCTGACGCAGTCGTTGGAGCAGCGCCCGTCGCACCGGGGCGGTCGGTACCGCAGTCGGCTCGATGGCACGGTGGTGGCTGCGGGCGAATAGTGTTGCCCGCGAGACCGTTCCGGGTCAGGGAGTGGTCAGCGCCTTGACCACTGCGGTGCCGAAGCTGAGGTCGTTGCTCGTCGGTACGCGGGTGTAGGTGCCACCGGTCTGCTGTGCGAGGGTCTGCAGGGTCTGGGTGCCCTGGCCGCCGACCACGACGATATCGATCCGGACCGGCTTGTCGGACTTGGTGGCCGCGGTGATCTCGGCGACGAGCGCGGGCCCGGTGAGCGAGGAGTCGTCGTCGGGACCGTCGGTGATCACGAGAATCGAGTTGGTGCGGCCGGGGGAGTAGCCGGCGACCGCGGCGCGGTAGGCGGCGAGCAGGCTGGGGTAGGCCTGGTCGGTGGTGCTCTGGGTCGCCTTGGTGGTGGTCACCGCCGAGCCGACCGCGTTGCGCTGGGTGTCGGTCAGCAGGTCGGTGGGAACCCGCACCTGGTACGGGGTGGTGCCGTCGAGGTTCTTGGCGAAGGTCCACAGCCCGAGGCCGAAGTCCGGCGGCATCACCGTCAGTGTCGAGGCCAGGGCGGCGCCCGCGTTCGCCAGCCGGGTGGTCGATCCCTCCGCGGTGCCCATCGACGACGAGACATCGAGCAGCACGGTGGCATTCACGCCGAGGACCGGGTTGGCCAGGGTGGCCTGCACCTTCTGCAGCGCCGCCTTGTCCGGGTTGGCCGGCGCCGAACCGATGGCCGGGCCGAACCCCTCGGTGGCCAGCGCGCCTGCCTGTTCGGGGGCGCGCAGGAAGTCGATGAACCGGGACGCGATGAGGTTCTGGGTCTTGTCGACCCACGGGCCCGACAGCAGGGCGGCGGGATAGTCCGCGAGCGGCGCGGTGCCGACAGGCCGGAACGCGGTGAGCCCGCCGGTGCCGAGCTGCTGTGCGGTGGCGGCCACGGCGTGCACCTCGTCGGCGGTGGGGTCGGCGGTGATCGCCCCCATCGCCGACACCAGGTCGGCGGGCACCTGGGCGCCCGCCGCGAGCCCGGAGATCGCGGCGACGACCTGGCCGGAGCCCGCGGCCTGCTCGGTCAGCGGCTCGGTGCCCGACACGGCGGCCCCGATCGAGGCGGCCGCGGCGGTGGTGGCGTCGCCGCCGGGCAGTGCCATCCGCAGCCCGCCCCAGCCGGACAGGCCGAGCTCGTCGAGCGAGCCCTGCTGCAGGCGCGGCAGATCGGACCAGGCGATCTGGTGCTGTTCGAGCGCCTGACGCAGCGCGTCGGGGACGGCCAGCACGATCGGGCTGGTGGCGATGGAGGCGGGCGTGCCCTCGATCAGTCCTGGCACGCGCACCAGTTCGATCGAGCGGCTGGAATCGGCGATCCAGAGTCCCGGCTTCGGGCCGAGCGCCGGATCCCAGTTCCCGGTATCGGCCAGGCCCGCGACCAGGGCGGCCGACGGGCGGGCCGACACCTCCACCCGCGCGCAGTGGTCACGCACCCGCGGCTTGCTCGCGTTGTAGCGGTCGGCGGCGGCGCGGATCGGGCCCGCGATCGCCGGATCGACGGTGACGTCCAGCGACGCCGGACCCTCGACGCATTCGGCGGCCGCCGCGACGTCGGTGCTGGCGGCGCGATCGCTGAGCTGGAACCAGGCGAACACGGCCACGAGCACCAGCACGAGTACCGATGCCGCGATAACCGGACCCTTGCTGATACTTCGAGATCTGGTCCCGCTGCGATGAGTACCCACGTGGCAAGTTTAAGGACACGACCTCGGCGGCCCGCACAGTGCATGCCGGTGCGCATCGGCGCTGGTCACGGCGCGGGTCCGGGCGTCACGACGGACACCCGGCCCCGGCCGGTCACTCGCGGATCACCCGTCCGCGGTCGTATTCACGACCACCCCAGACCCCCGACTGGCCGGTCTGCGCCGCGTACTCGGTGCACCCCGCGAGCAACGGGCAACCGGCGCAGATCCGGCGGGCGTAGTCGAAGTCCTGCGACGGGTACGGAAACCACGCCTCGTGGTTCGGGTCACCCCGGCAGGCGGCGCGGTGCCATTGCCCGGAATCGGACAGAGTCAGCAGTTCGGTCAGGGCGAGGTCGGTGGTAGTCATGGCGCGTACTCCTTCCAGATCCGGCGCTGGGTGCGGGCCAGCGGGTCGGGAGCCTTGGGCTCCCACAACAGCCGCATTCCCGCTTCTTCGGGGGTGCGGTCGGCCTTGCTCGTATTGCAGGGTCCGCAGCAGGCGATCAGGTTGCCCCACGTGTTCGGTCCGCCCCTGCTGCGTGGGCGGATGTGGTCGACGGTCTGCGCCCAGTCGTCGCAGTAGCCGCAACGGTGCCTGTCGCGGCGCAGGACACCGGCCAGCGTGGCGCGGCTGTCCTCACCCACCGCGGCGACGTGGCCCAGGTAGACGTACCGCAGCAGCCGGATCGTCTCCGGCAGCCCGATGACCAGGTGCTGGGACCGGATCGGGAACCGCGGCGCCCGTTCGATGACGGTCTCCGCGGCGCCGCTGATCAGCAGTGTCACGGCCCGGTCGGCGGTGATCTCGTCGAGGGCCTCGTAGCTGGCGTTGAGCACGAGCACCCTGGTGCGTATCCAGGTGTCGGAAGTGGGCGCCATCGGGTCGACGGCATGACGGATCGTCATGGGAATCACCATGTTTCGAGAGAAGTGAACGACAGTCGAAGCTGAGTGGGTTACCGCGTCAGTGCGCGAACCGGAGACGGGCCATGGCATCGTGGCCTGCGTTTCGCACGATGCGGGCCGAATCGGCGCGGCGATAGGTCGTTTCGGACTGTCGCTGTGGCGCAAGGGGTTTCACGGCCGTCTCCTCCTCTCGAAATGTCTCGTCGGTCTCGCGCCGGTGCGAATGACCGGCGTGGAATTCATGGTGGCATACGCCGCGGCGGATGTCGGCTGATTTATTTCCGGTAACGCTCCGGTTCCGAGGGGAACGGGCAAGGGGCAGGTCGCGATACATTTTCGGGGTGAGGTGCCCGTCGGGCGCACCGATCGCGAGGAGTGGTGCTCATGCGGACAGCGCTGATTCCGGCCGCCGTGACGTGCGCGGCGGTCCTGCTACTCACCGGCTGCGGCACCGATTCCGGCGGGACGAACGCGCCGGCGGAGCGACCGAGTCCGACCCTGCCCGCGCCGGGACCGGCGTCCTCGGTCAAGCCGAGTACCGCGGGACCCGCGACCCTCGTCCCACCCGCCGCCGTGCCTGTGCCGGCACCGGGCCCGCCCGTGACATCGGCCCCGGCGGCCACCGCGGGCCCGCCGCGCCCACCGAGTTTCCCGCTCCCGAATTCCGCCCCCGCCTGCGCCGACGGCCAGGTGCTGGTCGGCGGCGGCCCGGTCACCGCCGCCGCGGGTCATCAGGGCCTGACCCTGCGTTTCTGGCTGGTCGGCGCCAGCGGCCCATGCTCGCTCACCGGCTATCCCGGTGTCGACGCGGTCGGCGACACCACCACCAGCAATGCCACCCGCACGCTCCGCGGCTATCTGGGCGGACTCCCACCCAGCCAGGACGCGCCGGCCGCCGTGATCCTCACCCAGGATCACGGCGCCGAAGCCATCGTCGAAGGCACGTCCACCGACGCCGAGGGCAATCCGTGCCCCGCCTACACCGGTCTCCGGGTCACCCCACCCAACACCACCGACACGGTGCCGATCGCCGAGGCGCTATCGGTGTGTGACCTGGCCGTCCACCCGGTGACGCCGATGGGGTGATTCGGCTTCGCCCTCGACTAGAGGTTGCCCACCTCGCGTTCGAGGCGGCGGGCGACGAGGTCGCGGGCTTCCTCGCGGAGGGTGGGGCGGAAACCGCTGGGGTAGACCGGATCCGCGGGCGCGTACTGCTTGAGCACTTCCTTGGCGAGGGTGATCTTGTGGACCTCGGTCGGCCCGTCGGCGATGGCCATGACCTCGGCGTAGGTGGTCATGTCGAGGAACGGGAGGTCGGTGCTGACACCCAGTGCGCCGTGCAGATGTAGTGCGCGGCGGGCGATGTCGTTCATCACGGTCGGCATGGCGACTTTGATGGCGGCGATGTCCTTGCGGACGGCGCGGTAGTCCTGGGCCTGGTCGATGCGCCAGGCTGTGCGCAGGACGAGCAGGCGGAACTGCTCCATCTGGATCCAGCTGTCCGCGATACGTTCCTGGGTCATCTGGAAGCCGCCGAGGACGCCCTTGCGCGCGGGGCGCGACACGGCGCGCTCGCACATCATGTCGAAGGCCTTGCGCACCAACGCGACCGTGCGCATGGCGTGGTGCACGCGCCCGCCCCCGAGGCGGGTCTGCGCGACGACGAAGCCCGCGCCTTCGGCGCCGAGCAGGTGGTCGGCGGGCACCCGGACATCGGTGAACCGCAGGTGCCCTTCGTGTTCGCTGAACCCGGGCACGGTGAAATTGCGGACCAATTCCAGGCCTGGGGCATCTGCCGGGACGATGAACATCGACAATCGCAGATGCGGTTCGGCGGCCGGATCGGTCACCACCATCACGATGTGAAAGGTGGCGAACTCGGCGCAGGAGTTGAACCACTTCTCGCCGTTGATGACCCACTCGTCGCCGTCGCGTACCGCGGTGGTCCGGAACGAGGTCGGGTCCGAGCCGCCGGTGGGCTCGGTCATCACGTAGCAGGACCCGATCTCGCCGTCGAGCAGCGGCTGCAAATACTTCGCCTTCTGCTCCGGGGTGCCGAAGTGCGCCAGGATCTCGGCGTTGCCGGAATCCGGTGCCTGACAACCGAACACGAGCGGCGCCCACATCGAGGTGCCGAGTACCTCGTTGAGCAGAGCGAGCTTGAGCTGACCGTATCCGGGCCCACCGAGTTCGGGACCGAGATGGCAGGCCCACAGCCCCTGATCCTTGACCTGCTGTTGCAGCGGCCGCATCAGCGCGCGGATCTCCGGATTGGTTCGGTCGTAGGGGTTGGGGTAGAGCAGATCCAGGGGCTCGACCTCGGTGCGGACGAACTCCGCGACCCAGTCGAGCTTGCGCTGGTACTCCGGATCGGTCTCGAAATCCCAAGCCATGGTCAGCCTTTCGTGTTGTCGTCCGGAGCGCCTGCGCAGCCCCGGACAGTGCCCGGGGCGGTGAGCCCGGACAGGACGGTGTCGGTGAGGATCTCGGCGATCTCGGCGGGGGAGCGCGCACCGCGCTCGCGGTACCAGAAGCCGAGCGAGTTCAGCATGCCGAGCAGCCCGTTGGTGACGACGTGATCGGCGGTGCGCAGCTGCCCCGAGGCGAATCCCGCATCGATGACGTCCTGCCAGCGACCCTGGAGCCGGTCACGCAACCGCTGCAGTTCGGCGGCGCGCTGCCCGGTGAGCGCGTCCCCGTCGCGCAGGTGCACGGACACCGCGCGCCGGTGCGTGACGATCAGCTCCACATGACTGCGGATCAGCAGGCGCAGGGTCGCGACCGGATCGGCGCCCGCCGCGACGATGCGTTCGGCGTCGTCGAGCAGCAGCCGGGTGTAGTCGCCGAGGATCTCCCACAGCAGCTCTTCCTTGGAGCCGATGTGGTAGTACAGCGCGCCGCGCTGGACATCGGCCTTCGCGCCGATCTCGGCGACGCCGGTGGCATGGAAGCCGCGTTCGGCGAACAGATCGAGGGCGGCGGCGCGGATGCGATCACCGGTGCCCGCCGCGCCGCGATCGGCGGCGGGTGGGCGGCCGCGGCGCCGCACGGGAGCTACTGGTTCGCCGGGCTGCGCGACGCTCACCATGCCTCCACTCCGCCGGGCGACCAGCGCTGACCGCCGAGAAATGTTCCGGTCAGTACATTAATTCTCCCGGTGCCTACAATCAAGGGGTGGCTCGCCACGCCCACCGCGCTGACCCCGGCGTCTCGGCGTGGCGGAATGGACGGCGCTCCTGCGGCGTTCGAACCCACACGAGGTGTCACCACTACCCACGGGTAACATGACATCGACTTTTCCCACCCGGCTTTCTCAAAAGTGAGGCAGTAGATGACAGAGCGGATTCAGGTCGGCGGGCTCCAGGTGGCCAGCGTTCTCCACGATTTCATCGAGAACGAGGCGCTCCCCGGTACCGGCGTAGATTCCGCCGCGTTCTGGGCCGGCGCCGAGCAGGTCGTCAACGACCTCGCCCCGCGCAACCGTGCACTGCTGGCCGAACGCGACGAGATCCAGGGCAAGCTCGACGCCTGGCACCAGGAGAGCCCGGGCGCCGGCTACGACAAGGGCGCCTACAAGGAGTTCCTGACCGAGATCGGTTACCTGCGTCCCGAGCCCGCCCCGTTCCAGATCGGCACCGGCAACGTCGACGCCGAGATCGCCACCACCGCGGGCCCGCAGCTCGTGGTGCCGGTGATGAACGCGCGCTTCGCGATCAACGCCGCCAACGCGCGCTGGGGTTCGCTCTACGACGCGCTCTACGGCACCGACGCCATCTCCGAGGCCAACGGCGCGGAGAAGGGCACCGGCTACAACCGCGTGCGCGGCGACAAGGTCATCGAGTGGGGCCGTAACTTCCTCGACGACGCCGTCACCCTGATCACCGGTTCGCACATCGGTTCGTCGTACTACAAGATCGTCGACGGCGAGCTCGAGATCGGCCTGGAAGACGGCACCGACATCGGCCTGGCCGACCCGTCGCAGCTCGTCGGCTACCTGGGCGACCCCGAGGCCCCGACCTCGGTGCTGCTCAAGCACAACGGCCTGCACATCGAGATCCAGATCGACGCGAACTCGCCGATCGGCTCGACCGACACCGCCGGTGTCAAGGACATCGTGCTCGAGTCCGCGCTCACCACGATCATGGACTTCGAGGACTCCGTCGCCGCGGTCGACGCCGAGGACAAGGTCGTCTGTTACCGCAATTGGCTCGGCCTGATGAAGGGCGACCTGGCCGAAGAGGTCACCAAGGGCGGCAAGACCTTCACCCGCACCATGAACCCCGACCGCGTGTTCATCGCGCTCGACGGTTCCGAGCTGGTGCTGCACGGCCGTTCGCTGCTGTTCGTGCGCAACGTGGGCCACCTGATGACCTCCGACGCGATCATCGACGCGCAGGGCAACGAGGTGCCCGAGGGCATCATGGACGGCCTGATCACCTCGCTGATCGCGGTGCACTCGCTCAACGGCACCGCCGCGCGCGCCAACACCCGCACCGGCTCGGTCTACATCGTGAAGCCGAAGATGCACGGCCCCGACGAGGCCGCGTTCACCAACGAGCTGTTCGGCCGGATCGAGGACGTCCTCGGCTTGACCCGTAACACCCTCAAGGTCGGCATCATGGACGAGGAGCGCCGCACCACGGTCAACCTCGCCGCGTCGATCGAGGCCGCCAAGGACCGCGTGGTGTTCATCAACACCGGCTTCCTCGACCGCACCGGCGACGAGATCCACACCTCCATGGAGGCCGGGCCGATGGTCCGCAAGGCCGAGATGAAGACCCAGACCTGGATCACCTCCTACGAGGACTGGAACGTCGACACCGGCCTGGCCAAGGGCCTGCCCGGCAAGGCGCAGATCGGCAAGGGCATGTGGGCCATGCCCGACCTGATGGCGGGCATGCTCGAGCAGAAGATCGTGCACCCGAAGTCGGGCGCCAACACCGCGTGGGTGCCCTCGCCGACCGCCGCCACCCTGCACGCCACCCACTACCACCTGGTGGACGTGTTCAAGAGGCAGTCCGAGATCGCCAAGGGCGGCCCGCGTGCCACCGTCGACCAGATCCTCGAGATCCCCCTGGCCCAGTCCACCGACTGGTCCGACGAGGAGAAGCGTCAGGAGCTGGACAACAACTCCCAGGGCATCCTGGGCTACGTCGTCCGCTGGATCGATCACGGTGTCGGCTGCTCCAAGGTGCCCGACATCAACGACATCGGCCTGATGGAAGACCGTGCCACCCTGCGCATCTCGAGCCAGCTGGTCGCCAACTGGCTGCGCCACGGCATCGTCTCCGAGGCCGACGTGATCGCCAGCCTCGAGCGCATGGCCCCCGTGGTCGACCGGCAGAACGTCGGTGACAAGGCCTACCGCCCGATGGCGCCGGAATTCGACGCCTCGATCGCCTTCCAGGCGGCCAAGGAGCTTGTGCTCGAGGGCACCAAGCAGCCCAACGGCTACACCGAGCCGATCCTGCACCGGCGTCGTCGCGAGTACAAGGCCGCGCAGAAGTAGTGGTGTCAAGTGATTGAAAAGTAGCTCGTAGCAGCTCTTTTCGCTTGCGGCCCCGCGTCGGAGACATCCGAGGCGGGGCCGCTGTCGTCACTGGGGATCATCTTGGATGCCCAGCGGTATTACTACGTAGCTGCCGTTGCCGGCACGCCACGTGGAATCGGTCGGGGTATCGAGCGTGCAGATGATAGTAAGAGGTATAGATATTCGCATTCAAATAACTGGCGACCGATGCCATGGGACACACAGACACCTAGGTCAACGCGGGTGGCGAACTCAGAAGTTGGACACGCCGATCGCCGTCGGGGCTAGGCAGATGCCTTGTCGTAGGCGGCTACCACCTCCGCGGAGATCCTGCCGCGCGCAGACACGGAGTGCCCGTTCTTGCTGGCCTACGCCCGAATTGCACTCTGGTCGTTGCGCCCTGGAGTTGGTGTTCCCACCGACGCCGTCGCCTTGGACCGAGGCACCGATGCCTTGATTCCTCTGCGGCTGTCTTCGGCGAGGTTCGATACCGACGAGCCGCACATCTTCGATGCTCAGGACCGCATGTTCAGCGCCGACGATCGCCAGAATAGCTGGAGGTCGGACGATCTGAACCCCGGTATGTCGGTCACTCGGGACGTGTACTACGTCGTTCCACCGGGAACGAAGGCAGTGACCTTCTCGGGCAGCGCCGGGTTTGGTGTGCCATTTGTGCGGATACCGCTACATGAACCTCGGTAGCGCGCAGGCTGAATCGCCCCGGTGAGTCCGAAGACCTATCGGTGTGACAACCCAGCCGCTTGCTCGGCTGGGTGTTGATCGTAGTGGGCGGCCTCCATATCCGTCGGTGGGATACCGCCGCAGCAGCGATAAAGGCGGCGGTGGTTGAACCAATCGACCCATTCCGCGGTGGCGAATTCGACATGATCGACCGTGCGCCACGGGCCGCGGGATTTGATCAGCTCGGTCTTGTAGAGGCCGTTGATCGTCTCGGCGAGGGCGTTGTCGTAGCTCGATCCCACCGCGTCGACGCCGGGCTGGATCCCGACCTCCGCAAGGCGTTCACCGAACGCTATGGACGTGTATTGAGAGCCACTATCCGTATGGTAAGCAACATCTTTCACATCCCAGCCGTCATGTTCACGGGTCCAGATCGCATGTTCGATCGCGTCGAGGACCAGCGCTGTGGTCATCGAAGTGGACGTGCGCCAGCTCAGGATCCGTTGCGCATAGGCGTCGATCACGAAGGCCACATACACCCAGCCGGACCAGGTCGACACATGGGTGATGTCGGCGACCCACAGCCGGTTCGGCGCAGTCGGCGCAAACCGCCGCTGCACCAGATCCGCCGGCCGGTCAGCGGCCGGATCTGCGACGGTCATGCGTATGGTGCTGCCGTGGGTCACGCCGCGCAGGCCGAGCTCGCGCATCAACCGTTCGACGGTACAACGAGCCACTCGATGGCCTTCGCGGTTCAGTTGCAGCCATACTTTCCGGACGCCGTAGAAGCCGATGTTCTCGCGATGGACCCCGCGTGATCTGCGGCTTCAGCTGTTCGTCGCGTTGCTCCGGCTTGATCGCCGAGTGGGAGCGATATTCGTAATAGGCTGAAGCGGAAAGGTTTACGCCGAGATCACCGAGTGCGGCGCGCAGATCGACTCGACACCCCACCGCAGGCCGCCGCTTGCGCGGCGGCCCTGGTGTTCGATGCCGACACCGAGCAGGTCGGCGACCGCGCCGACCGCGGCCCATTCCGACTCGTACTGGTCGCGAACCTCCGCGACCATGTGGACCGCCCGCTCACGCAGCTCCGACGGATACTTCTTCGAACTCACGAACTTCATCTTTTTTCAGAAGATGAAGTCTCCCGACCCGCCGGGGCGATTCATTACCGAGTGCAGACCATGTCAAGTCGCGAACGCGACCGACGAAACAGGTAGCCGACTACTCGCGCGTTGGATTGATTTCGCCATCAGAATCTGATTCAAGCCTCGAACTGTGTAGGGAAGTGATCAGCATGGTGAATCTACGGATCGATCAGGCGCTGAATACGATCGCCCAGACAGTTGAGGATCAGGGCGGAAATAGCAGCGCACTTGCGCTCTCGTCGACAGCAGTCGGTATCGGAACCTCGTCCCCCGCAGAGCTACTCCAGGTTGCCGGAAATGTGCGGCTCGAGAGGAACGGCAGTCCGAAGCTGTCGATTCGGTCGCGGGGAAACGGTACCCAGCACTACAGCCTGCGCGCGACGAACGATGCCGATGCGGCTGGAGGCGCGCGGTTCGTGATCAGGAACGAGAGCCAAGATCGAGACGACCTTGTCCTCGACAGCGCTGGCAACATCCAGACCCCGGGAAACGTGCGGCTCGAGAGGAACGGCAGCCCAAAGCTGTCGATTCGGTCGCGGGGAAACGGTACCCAGCACTACAGCCTGCGCGCGACGAGCGATGCCGATGCGGCCGGAGGCGCGCGGTTCGTGATCAGGAACGAGAGCCAAGATCGAGACGACCTCGTCCTCGACAGCACCGGCAACCTACAGATCGCAGGGGACATACAGATCGCCGGGGACATGCGGCTCAGCAGGAGACTCTTCGGCGGGCTGGCACAGATCTTCCAGCTCAGCGTGTCCCAGGTTTTGACCTTCGGGACCACTGTAATGAGAGTTGGGGCGAAGCTCGCACCAGGGCGAATCGAAGTCATCGACAGAAACGACCGGCAGGCGATCACTCTTTCGAGCAGCGGCGATGGCGGCGCGGAATTGGCCGTGGGAGCGATTGAAAGCGAGGGCAACATCACCGTCCTTGACGGCATGGGGGAGAAGGTACTCACTTTCGACGGCAGCAGCGCCACCCTCGCCGTCGGCCCCACAGTACCCGGCCCGGGAGCGAGGGACGGCGACATTGTTGTCAATGATCGCGACGGGGTCCGGCGCATACACCTCGACGGAAACAGCGGCGACATAAGCCTGATGGGGGCCGATCTGGCCGAGGACTTCGAAACAGCAACTGCGGTCGAGCCCGGTTCGGTGCTGGTTGCCGTCGGGCCAGACGAGGTCACCCCGGCCACTGAGGCGCTCGACCGGCGGGTTATCGGCGTGGCCTCGGGCGCAGGCGACTGGCGGCCCGGGCTTCGGCTCGGCACCCGGCCCGGCGAATGCCGCGTGCCGGTGGCACTCGTGGGTCGGGTGTATTGCCAGGCCGACGCCGGACACGGCGCCATCGCGGTCGGTGATCTGCTCACCACTTCGCCCACCGTCGGTCATGCGATGCGTGTCAATGACCCCGCCGCGGCGGTCGGGGCAATCATCGGCAAAGCCCTGGCGCCGCTTTCGGGCGGAACCGGGCTGATCCCCGTGCTATTGACACAACAGTAGGCGCAAAATGGCTACCCTCAGTGTGCGCGGCATCGCAGACACCTGCCTCGGCAAGTCCGGTGACCTATCCCTCGATAGCGACGTGTATGGATACATATTCCGGGACACCGATGGGTCGGTCTTCGGCCCACTCGGGCCCATCGACACGCTTCCAGGCTCCGGCCAACCGACCGCCCGATCGCTGAAGCGCCACCTCGAGACCATCTCTGGCGAAGCGATCGATCTCTTCGTAATCTTGGTCGGTCACGAGAACGACTTCTCAGGTTCCGTCACCGAGGACAACGTTACCGAGATGCAGTACGCCCTCCAGGTTGCCCGCGACGTCTACGCCCAGGTCGACCTGGGAATCCGCCGGATCGAGTGGCTGCGCATCCCCGCCGCCGAGGCCACAAACGCTCACCTCAACCCCGCGGATGGTGCGGAGGCAGCCGATCTTACCAACGACTACTCGGGTCCAGAAGGAGGCATCGATGTATTTCTAGTGCAGTCGATCGGGAACGCGGCAGGCTTTTCAGAGTTGGGCGGTCCGTGCGACAAGAATGCCAGTGACGTGATGTCCGGAACTGTTCTCGAAGTCTCGAATGGCCGCCGTTCTACAGGACTCATCCTTGCCCACGAGGTTGGCCACTACCTCGGTCTTCCCACCGGGAAGGTCATAACCAATCTGATGGGTGTCGATCCCGACGGCGACGGGATCGACACTATCAACCTCAACAGCACCGACCTCACCGACAGTCAGGGAGTGACGATGCGCTCGCATTGCTCGGTTGATCCGCCCTGTTAGGAGAGATGATGGGAACGAACAATGACATGCACAGCCAGCCACGCCTCACCCCGAGAATGCGCGAGCTCATCGCTCCCGGCCGCAACTCGCGACCACCGGTCGGACATCTCTCACCCTCAGACATCGAGATGCTCATCACGGCCGCCACGCACAGCCGCTCATTCGACGAGCCGGTTAACCGGTATCGCGCTATTCAAGCACTCGCGGCCGGTGCGTCCCCCGAGGTGTCGGTGCCGATCCTCGGCCGAATCGTCGGCGAACCCGTCGCGTCAACCACCGAGCGTGTCACCGCGGCACGCGAACTTGGCCTCATCGCCACACCCGAAGCAGAAGATGCACTTGTTCTTCAGCTTCGTGATCGCGATCCACTAGTGCAGCAGGCAGTGCTCGCCGGGCTCGGCATGTTCGCCAGCCGATCCGTGCTGGGGGCACTCGATCTCAACGAACCCGCCGCCAGGGCAGTAGAGCAGCAGTTGACGCTTACCCGTGCGCTGATCGCCCACCGCCACGGACTCGATGGGCCGTTCATGCCCGAAGTCGAAGGCCTCCGGCGTCAGCCCGGCGAGATCGACCGAACCATCACGCCCACGCTCCACGTCAAGACCGCCGGAGAGACCGCGAAGGATCGCGACCTGCTGAGTGGATCGACCTACGGCATCGAGCTCAGCGACCAAAGCTACGCACTCACATGTGGACGTGCTGAATGGGCCGTATTCGTCAACCGCGAGATCGACAACTCCACGGCAACGCTCGGCCGTCTCTTCGAGCGCGCGTGGATCGCTGCCATCATGGCGCGGTGGAACCCTCAGCGCACCCCCAAATCGAGCGCATCACCGCAGTACCTCATTCTCACCCAACCGTCCGGGGGCAGCGCGCGCATCAACGTGGTGCGCACCGACGGCGAGCTCATGTACACCGGAGCCGCCGAGCAAGCCGATTCCACGCTCGCGTTCGTCATCACCGACGCCGAGCGGTCGGCCACCACCCCGACCTACATTGCCGGAAACGTCACTGCCAACGGTGTCGACTTCGACGTCGGGGTCGTCTCTGCTACCCGTCTGGGCACCCGCATAGCTGAATCAATCTGAGCCCGCTGTTCGTGGAGAAGGGCGGTTGATATGGTCGGCCTCAAGCACAATCCGCCCGCGGGCCGTCGTGCGTTGTGAACGATCCGCAGATGCAGGCTGTGGATCGTTCGTAATCGGTGTCGCCGACGATGCTCGGCATGCCCGAGCGCCGCACCCACGATTACGTCCGCGGGACCCAACAGGAAATACTCTCCGTCAATCACCCCAAACGTTGCGCCCACGCCTTCAGCCCCGTGGAACCTGTGCCACAGCGAGCTCAGGTGGGACCATCCCACGCGATCGAGGTCGACACGATGGACGTTCCCACGCCCAGAAGGAACCAACACCCAACTTCTCTCCGCTAGACGACTGAGGGGAGCACCGAGACCGGTCAAGTATCCGCAGCGTGCAGTCGTCACCTCGGGAGTTTGGCGAACCGGCGATCGCTTCGAGATCTGGACAGTAGCCATCGGTTGTATCGGCGGTGAGCGCGGGCGCATCGAGATCGACCGATTCGAACCGCTCAACCGAGTGACTGCCAGCGGTGATCTCCGCGATGAGATCTCCATCATTGTGCGCCCGGCGATGAGGGTTGATCTCGGCGCGGCGGATAATCCGGTCTCGAATCGCCGAGGTAGAGGCTGTGCAGTGGATGATCCGGATATCGGCGACCGAGACAAGCGGTAGCAAGTTCGGAACCCACAATCGCCGCTGGAAAGCAGCTTCGGCGACCACCGTGACAACAGCCCGCGCCAACACGCCGAGGACATCGAAAAATGCTGTCAGCGTAGGCATATTCAGCTCATCCCAACCCCGCTCGAGTGCCTGGCCAGCGGTCAGGACCATGCCCTGTTTGATCTCGTCGCGTATTACCGCGGGAACTCCGAGCTGCTGGGCGGTCGTGTGCGCGAGAGTGGTCTTGCCGCTACCCGCCGGTCCACTCACAACTATCAGCGCTGGCAGGGTCTGGACATCGCCTCCTCTGCCTGGCCCTGAGACGCCTTCGACCATTTCCTCGTCCCCTTCCTCGTCGTCACCGGCGCCCAACCCCCATCCTGAACAGTCCTGGCAGCGCTCGTGCTCTCTCACACCCAGCTGGCTACTTCAAGCAGGCCATCTCAGGCCTGGGCATGACACCCCGCCTCTCGCAACTGCTGTGTCCACGCACAGATCAGTCATCAAAACCACAACAGGGGAACGGGTATAGAACCACCCGTGTAGCGGAAAAGCACGACCTGCCGGCCGCTCGGCTGATCCTCGGGTATGAGGTGGATTCTCCTGTAATAGCACGGCACTACGTGCCTGACGCGCGTAGGGTTGTCGATCTGGCTGATGCGCGTGAGGGCTGGTTGTGCCCGCTGACTCCGGCCAAAACGTCCACAAAAACGGTCATAGGCTGATAACCGTTGGAAGTAACAGCAGGTCAGGCTAGGTAATTGGTCCCATGTAGCTACACCGAGCCGATCCTGCACCGCCGTCGTCGCGAGTTCAAGGCCGCCAACGACGGCTGATCCGACTCCACGTCGTCGAAATCCCCTGGGGTGACGGCGCCGGACGTACCCTCGGCGGATGCGCCGCGATCTGGTGGTCGGTGGCCTGGTCGCGGTGCTGCTGTTCGTGCTTGTACTGTGGCCGGTTTAGGTGCGGTCGCAGGTGTCGGGGTGGAATCCCCCGGTGATGAAGATCCGGCAGTACTCGTATTTCGAGTTGGCCAGCCCTGTCCTGTCGGCAGCGCCTGTAGCTACCACCGAATGATTATGTCCCAGTGGCAGTTCCGGATCCCGACAGCACAGTGCGTGCCGCATACCGCGCTGACCGAACCGCAGGCGACGGGCCTTTTATCGGAAGATGTCCGGTCCGAGTCCACGACGGCTTGCGCCGCCGTGACGGCATCGCGTCAAGGGCGCCTGCGGCGTCACCACGTGATGGCTATCGCCACCCTTGACCCGCGAGACTCTGCGCACGAAGGGCAGGCCCTACGGCGCAGGCGGGTAGCCAGCCCCCTTCATTCGCAGGCCAACCCAGACCAGGGCCAATCGTGGACCGGGGATGCGTGACAAGAGGCATATGCGCACGTCGACCCTAGGCGCCGAAGGCTGATGCTGGCCGCCTATGGTGGCCTAGGCTCTGGCAGTGCCCAAGATCTTGCTGTCGAATCCGCATTCAGACACGACGCTCGTTGTCTGGATCGAGCCTTGGGGCGAGGACTACTGGATGCGGCCAGGTGATGCGCTCACGGTCGAATTCGATGATGCCGACCTTGCCGAGCAGGCGATCGATGCCGGGCCGTTCGAGGTGTCATGGCTCGACAACGGGATAGTCGTTTGGGTGGTCTCCCGAGACGGCTGCACCATCCGGGACCGATCAGGCGCCAAGATTGAATGCGGCCACCAACGTCCAGATCAGGCCGACCCTGCCACGCCAGTACCTGAAAGTACTGGTCTTCAGGCTGACGGACAGGGACCTGCGGCCACGCCAGGCTAGGACTTGGTGCTGGTCACATCTCATCCACCACCGCGGCGAGTTGATCCCGCCATACGGTTGCTGAACGAATCAGGCGGTCTCGTAGGTTTGTTCCGTGGCGGCCATCAGGTTGAGAAATGGGAGCGGGACGGTGCTGCAGGTCCGCATCGAACCATGGGGGGAGGACTACTGGATGCGCCCCGGGGACGAGTTCACAATCGATTACGACGATGATGACCATGACGAGAAGATGATGGGTGGCCCTCATTTCGATGCCACGTTCCACGAAGGGTGGTACGAGGTGTGGGTTGGTTCTTTCGACATGGGGCTGCGGATCCGCGATCAGTCAGGAGCTGAACTCGAGCATGGTCACCAGCGGCCGATCAATCCTGCGGGACCAGTTCCGTCGGGGTAGCGCCTGCACCCCCGCGGGCCGCGCTTCACACCCCGGCAGCTGCCGGGTGGCGACGTTGCCGCCTTCGTCTCCGCCCGGTTCAAAGGCTCCGAGGGTGCGGACAATTGGCCGTGCTGCGGCGAGGTGATCCTCGATCTCGCCGCCGCGCGCGTGGCACCGTTCGCCGGTGACGGCGTCGTCGAGGAACTCGGTCCCGCCCGCACTCGACTGCTGATCGCATCCTGGTCGTGGGCCGGGCTCGCAGCCACGTTGATGCGGTTCGACACCGGCATCGAGGTCATCGGCCCGCAGACATTGCGCGACGCGTTCGCCGAGCTGTCCCACCGCGCCGAGCGCATCGCAAGAGGCCGCTGACGGCCGGCCTCGGTTGCGAATTACGTTGATACGCACACGGTTAATCGGAAATCGGGTTCGACATCACGCGACTGCTCGGGCGCGAGCTGCTGCCGCGCGCCGAAGTGCCTCGTTGGCGGTGCCGGATCTGGCCGGTGCGGGCGGCCCGACGCAGCAGGACGGCGGTGGGCACCAGGCAGACCAGCAGCGCGAACAGGCTGGCCTCCGGCCCGAATGCGCCGCCGGTCAGCAGGGAGGACCCGGACAGACTGGTGTGCAGCAGGCCGTTGGACGCGGTGCCTGAGCCGGACACCGTGACACCGAAGACACCACCCTGGATGAAGTTCCAGCCGAAGTGCAGGCCGATCGGCAGCCACAGTGAGCGGGTCGCGACGTAGGCGGCGGCGGTCAGGGTTCCGCCGGTCACGGCTATCGAGAGTGTGCCCAGCAGCGTGGCGTCGCCATTGACCAGGTGTGCCGCGCCGAACAGCAGCGCGGACACGACCAGCGCCACCACGGTGCCGGTACGTTCCTCCAAGATGCGGAACACGATCCCGCGGAACAGGATCTCCTCGGCGACCGCAACGGCCGCCATCGCGCCGGCGGTCGCGAGGAATCCGCCGACCGAGCCCCAAGACAGACCCTGGAGGCCCCCGAACGCCGCGATGAGCAGCATCATCGCGGTGAACAGGCCGGACCCCAGCAAAATCCCACGCCACAACCAGAACCACATGCCCGCGGTCGCGAATTCGTGGACGCTCGGTCGTGACTCGACGGTTCGAGACAGCCAGCGGTAGCCGACCACCCCGGCGCCTGCCAGACCGATCCCCACCGGCAGCGCGAGCGCCGGGACGGGCGCGACGAGCCGGTCGATCCCGGCGAACGCCGCGATCACGCCGAGCAACACCAGCACCAGGACGGGGAACCGGAACCTGCGCAACCGGCGCCGGCCGGTGGACAGTTCAGCGTGTGGGAACGCGCTGCCCGCACGATCTATGGGTCTCATGATTCCGATCCCTGTCTGCTGGAGGTTTTCGCAATTGCCACGGACGGCGCGACCGATAGTAGGCAGCCGGAGCCCACCGTGACATCACACTGGGGGGCGATGGGGGTAGCTCTGGCGGGGGACGACGACGGTGCCGGATAGCTTCAGCGGCGCGCACGGTGTCGTCGAAGTCACTCGGACTGGAACCGCTCGCTGTCCCGACAGCCGGAAGGAATGCTGATCTCGAGTATCGCGCAAATTGCCGAAGTTATTGGGCCAGATTATGATTCGATCGCAGTGCCGAGCGATCCACGCGGATTGTCGGCCATTATGGGGGTGGACATGTCCGATACCAAACAGTCGAGTGCGCGGTCCGGGATGATCGGGTTTGGCATCGCTGCAGTGTTGATCGGCCTGGTATTCATCGGCACGAGTTTCGTCGCGGGCAACGACGCCGAGAATCCGCGGTGCGACGGTCAGCGCATGAGCGAGGGCGATGTCTGCTACTCGTCCCGGTCGACCCAGGGCTACGAGTCGCGGGCGGGCTCCGCGCGAACCGCGTCGACGTGGCTGCTGCGGCTCGGCGGGGGTGCCGCGGTGGGCGGCGTTGTCCTCGTTATGGTCGGCGCGGCGGCGAGACGCGACTGAGCAGCCGGTCTTTCGGCGTGACTCCGCGGTGAAGCCGCCCTATACTCCACGCCACGACCGAAGCGGCCCCGGCCGACGGCGAGGTCGTCATCGATCGTGCGAACGTCGACTACGTGCACGCGGTTCGGTGATGGCGGCCGATCCTGCACCGCCGTCGTCGCGAGTACAAGGCCGCGCAGAAGTAGTGGTGTCGAGTGCTCGAAAAGTAGCTCATAGCAGCTCTTTTCGCTTGCGGCCGCGTCGGAGACATCCGAGGCGGGGTCGCTGCCGTCACGGGAGATCATCGTGGAGACCGGGTCATCAGCCTCAAAACGGTCACAAACGGAACGCGCTCGACATCGTCCACGGAAGTGGCCTATCGAGTGCGATCGAAATCGCAGGATCACCGACGGCGGACCAACATGCCGAAATCTTCGTTGAAGGAGCCGATTCTACAGGTGGACTTCCGGCCACCCAGTACGCCGGAGTAGTACGTCACAGAAGAGGCAGCGCCGGGGTCGACACGAGTCGGATACGGCGAGGTCTGCACCGAGGGAGAAGACGAGTCATGGGAACACACCTTCGATCGTGCTGGGAGAGCCGGGTGGTTGCGAGGCCGCCATCGACCCGGTGTCACCTGTGATCCGGGCAGTGCTGCCGAGGTGGATGGCCTTCCCGAATTCCGTACGGGTGCAGGGTGTTTCGACAGCGTGCGGGCATACTCACGGAGTACGCACGCACTCTCGCGAATAGGAGCCCGACAGCGACCTCCGACGGAATCGGAGGGGTCGAGATGTAACGGATCAGCGGGGCGCCGGACGGCCGGGTTCAGCAGGCTCGTTGCGGGCCGGGAAGTCGGTGCGCCAGGAGGAAGTTCATCATTCTGCGCTGCAGGGCCAGACCGTTGGTTGATTGCATCAGTAGCCCGCCGCCGATGTGATCCGGACCGATCGGCGTGAGGAATTGAGCCAGCTCGCAGCCCTGGTTCGAGTAGTGCTCGATGGTCGCGGGCACCGGGTCGGCGGTGGTGGTGACGGCGGTCGGGGTGTCCGCGAGGGTGAGGTTGCCCGCACGCCGGTCGGCTCCGAGCCACTGCAGGATGTTGGCGCGCCCGATCGGGTAGAGGCTGGTCTGGTCAGCCAGGTCCTGGAGGAAGAAGGCGGGGACCGGGCGGGCGCGCGGGCCCATGGCCGCGACGATGCTGGCGCCGGTGAGGTCCGCGTGTGGCGGCTGCGGGTTGATCCCGTACGGCCCTCCGGCCATCGGCGCGATCGCGGCGTACAGGTCCGGGTAGGTGGCGGCCATGACCGTGCTCATGCCGCCGCCCGCAGAGTAGCCGCCGACATAGACCCGGTCGCGATCGATCCCGAACTCCTCGATCAGGGTGTTGGTGATGCCCGCGACAATCGACGGCTCACCGGTCTCGCGCTGCTGGTTGGCCGGATCGAACCAGTTCCAGCAGTGGCGCTCGTTGGCCGCTCGGGTCTGGATCGGGTAGGCGAGAACGAAGCCCATTTCGTCGGCGACCCGCGTCAGAGCGAACTCGTTGCCGGCCAGCTGCGCCTGCGGATCGGTGCAGCCGTGCAGGTAGATCATCAGGGGCTTGCCCGCCGTGTCGCCGGGCGGGACGTGTAGGTAGTAGTCGCGGGTGCCCGCGGCATTGGTGTAGCTGCGCTGGGTGACCTCGGACGCGCGTGCCTCCGGGCCGCTCAGGGTGCCCAGACCCGATACCAGCACCGCCAGGGCAACCGGGGCAGCGAGACGGCCCGGTGAGATGATGTGCCCGACGATCCGCCGCAGCGTGGCGCAGATGGATTCGAGCGCCGGCCTTCGCGAGGAGTCCGTCCGCAGACCTGAGTCGATCGTTTTCATAGATTCCCTTCCTGGGTTGGCCGTACAGCGCCGCACCTATGACGGCTGATCCAGCGTTCCGAGCTCGGCGAGCGTGTTCGTGAGCCCATTGCCCTGGCCGCGGAGCTCGGCGTCCAGGTACGCGCGCGACGCCTCGGCTGGGATCCGCAGGCTCTCTTCACGTTTCAGCGTCCCGAGCAGCGCAGGAATAGGCGGGAGATACAGCGGTGCGTCGGTGAACCCGAGGTGCGCCGCGCCAGGGACAGTGAGCCGGTAGCTGGGTTCGGCAGCGGCGGCGAGTAGCGCGGCGGCACCACCCAGCGAATGACCGGCCACCGCCGCGCGATCCACATCGAGCCGACCGGCAAGTAACCCCGCAGCGCCGACGTCGGAGAGCTGACCACGGTCGATGTTCTCCAGTGCGTCGAGCACGAACCGGAGGTCCGCCGCGCGTACCTCCGTCCGTCCACACCGCTGCCCCCCGCTCGTCTTCGGAATCGTTGCCCGTTGCGGTCACGGTGCTGCGTACCACTGTCCCGTCACGCCGGACCACGACTCCGGAGTCGTACGGGTGGTCGACGGCGGCCACGACGTAGCCGTGACTCGCGAGTTCTTGTGCCCACACCGTGCTCTGGGTCCGCACCCCGCCCAGCCCGGGGGAGAACAGCACGACTGGCCAACGTGGTCCATCGGGCGCGGGGGACGCGTCCAGAGCTGACCTCCTCCGGGCCTTCACCGCGTCGTCCAGCACGAACGACGGCATGCCGTACATCTCCGCCGTTCCGTCGGCGACCGTTCGCGCCTCGGTGTCGTCACGCCCGAACAGGGGTGCATCCGGCCCGCCGCCTCGGGCGGCGGGATACCACAGCTGCACCGTCACGAATCTCCGGTCGTCCGGTGCCGGCGTCGCGGTTTTTTCGCGCTGCTTGTCGACCAACTCGACAACCGTCGTCCCGACCGCCGCACGTCCAGAGCGGCGGCCACGCGTTTGCCACGGCTTCGGTCGCCTGATCGGGCCGGCGCCGCCCTCAGTCGGTACCACGCAACCCCACCGGTTACGAGGGCCGCGACGGCCACCGGCCAGAACTGCCAACGCCAGCCCTGGGCCGCCACCGATGCCGCTCCGCACAGCACCGTCAACAGGAAGGCAGCCGCGGTCCACGCCGCACGGACCGGGCGCGGTGTCCATTCGGCCACGGCCAGCAGTACGACGCTCGCAGCGGTCGCAACCGGCAGAAAGTTGCTGGTGTGCAGGTCCATTCGATTGCTCCTGAGCGGTGTACGGCCTCGGTGGTCTGCACGATCCTTTCAGCGCATCGCACTGCAGACATCAGCCCCAGGTCGTACTGGTGTGCGCCCCTGGGATGAACTTCACCGGGACCGCCGAACGGTGTGCCGTATGAAGCCGTTCCGCTGTGTCACGGGAAACGGTCGATCTTGGATCAGCGCCGGGCCGAGCGAGGCGAATCCGTAACTCCGAAACGGATTTCCGGAAACACGCCCGAGGAGCACCACTCTGCGACATAGTGGTATACGCTCGCGTACCTCACTCATACGCGGGCGTACCTCACTCGATGTTCGTGAATTGGATCAGTAACTTTATGAGGACGAGCACATCCCCCGCGGCGGCCCGCGCCGTCGCCATCACAGCCCTGATCGTTGGTTCCGCAGGCGGATTTCCCGGGGCGGCCTACGCCGACAACGCACCCGGTTCTCCCACGGTGATCACAGTCGACACCACAGCAGACGGCGTCGCGGCCGATCCACAAAGCGGGTTATGCCGTACTGCCTCCGGCACCTGCACCCTGCGAGCGGCGGTTCAGACGGCCAATGCCCGGCCGGGGAGCACAGTCGTGGTGCCCGAGGGGCGCTACATCTTGACGATCCCGCCCGACCCACAGAAAGTGCAGGGCCGCAACCCGGATCCGACCACGGGAGACCTGAACCTCACCGCGCCGACGACGCTGCGTGGCGCGGGCCGCGACCGGACAGTGTTGGATGCCAATGGGATCGACAGGGTGCTCAGTATCTCCGCGCCCGTGACGTTGACGGGATCGACCGTGACCGGCGGAGTCACCGCGCAGCATGAGATCCCGTACTACGACACCGGCGGCGGCGGAATTTCCAATTCGTCGAATCTCGTACTCGACGATGTCGTGGTCCGGGGTAACAGCGCCGGGTACGGCGGCGGGATCTTCAACGTGCCGGGGTCGGACCTGCAGACGAGAAACACGACCATCACCGGCAACACATCCGGCGAAGCGGGCGGCGTGCGATGCGATAACACCTGCACCTTCACCGACTCGACGATCTCCGACAACCGCGTGGTCAATCCCGAAGTGTGGTACCGCCCGGGTGGATTCGCTGGACGCGGCGGCGGCGTAGACGTCCGGGGCCGGGGCGTGGTGACTTTCGATCGTGCGACCGTCACCGGAAACAGCGCCTCGGACGCGGGTGGTGGCATCAACGTGGCGCCCGCCTACCTCGACACCCTTCCACAGCAGGTGACGGACGTGGTGAATTTTCCAGTGGGCACCGTGATATTGCGGAACTCCACCATCCGGGGAAACACCTCCGACACCGTTCGGGCCAACTGCGCGAAGGTGTTCGCGAGGATTGTTTCCGAAGGCGGCAACACCAGCGACGACGATTCCTGCGACCTCACCGGGCCGGGCGACAAAGTCGTGCCCTAGCCGGCAGGGATTTCCAGCCCGAGCAGCGTGCGGTGGATGTACAACACCATGTCCTCGAGCTCGAGCAAGTTACCTCCGGCGCGCAGGGTCCTGCGGACGGCCTCGTTGGTCGCATCGGTCACCGCCAGATACGCGTCGTCCGGCACCGATGGATCAACGGGGCCTGCCGCTGCACGCCATGATCGGATGAACCCGGCAAACCAGTGCTGGCATCGCTCGAACGACTCGATCGCGCGCGGCCCGGCCGGGGCGGTCTCCAGATAGAACGAGCGGGCGAACGACGGTTCGTCACGCAACAGGGTGAGGTATTCGCGAACTCCCAGCCGCAGTGCCTCGAACGGCTCCACCGGTCCGGCGAATACCTCCCTCATCACGTGCTCGAGATGCTCGATCATCAGATCCCGGCCCGTCTCGGCCGCGGCGAGGAAGCACGCTTCCTTGTCCGGGAAGTGCTGGTAGAACGTCCGGCGCGAAACCTTCGCCGCCGCAGCGATATCCGCGATCGTCACAGTGAGATAGCCGCGATCCGCGACGACGACCGTCACCCCGTACAAAAGCCGCTGCCGCTGTGACCCGGTAACCAGCTCACGAGCAAGGCCATGCGGCCCGTGCGGCAACTCCGCCAGGGTCGGCTCCAGCAACTTCTTACGTCCCATCTGCACCTTCATATCAGGCGCGCGCCTGGCGTGAAGAGCCGGTTCGGCAGACCAAAGAGACTCCGGTCCGCACGGATCGGGGTCTCTGCCGCCTCGGCGCCACGATCACCGTGGCCGGAATCGCTCACCGCGTTCGGCGAAGTTCTCCGGTATCGCCGTGAATAGCCAAGTCCCGCAGCCGGAGCCAATCGATCGTGGGCGCGGTGGCAGGGGTTCCCGGCCGGTTTCGCGGTACCAGCACGCGCAGCGCACCTGATTCGATGACGCAGCGCACGGGGGTGTCGAACTGAAGGGATTCGCCGTCGACGCCGACCGGGATCCGCGGTGCGTCGGTGTCGACGGTGACTTCGAGCGTGGTCCGCTGTGTCAGGCCGCGGCTGCGGGTGCGACGGATCAGGCCGACCGCGTCGCGGGTTTTCGCGACCGAGAGGGTGACCGCGCCGAGCGTGCCGCGATCGAGACGATCCCGTCGGCTCAGCCCGGCGAGATCGCTGGTGCCGTAGGGGTTGTTGCTGACCAGGATCGCCTGCGGCCCCGTGATCGTCGTGCCGTCGACGCGCACGACGAGCCGGTTGCCCGCGTGCCCGGCGAGGAGATCGGGGAGCAGGCGCAAGACTGTCGCGGTCTTGTCGTCGCGGTAGGCGGGACTGCGCACGATCTCGGCGTAGACGCCGAAAGACGCGTTGTTGACGAAGGGCAGGCCGTTGATGCGGCCGAGGTCGACGCGCAGCTCCACCCCGTCGCGGAGGGCGTCGAGTCCGGCGGCCGGATCGGCGCGGTCGAGGCCGAGGTCCATCGCGAAGTGGTTCCTGGTCCCCGCGCTGATCACCAGGAACGGCAGTCCGTGCTCGGCGGCGATGCCTGCCACCAGCGCCTGGGTGCCGTCACCGCCCGCCACCCCGAGCAGATCCGCGCCTCGGGCGACGGCCTGCCTGGCCAGCGCCTCGACATCGACGGAGCCCTCCAGCAGGACAACCTCGGCGCCGAGTTCCTCGGCTTTGCGGCGCAGATCGAACTTCTCGACCTTCCCACCGCCGGAACGCGGATTCATGATCAGGAACGGATGCCGGGCCTGCGGGGCGGGCTGCTCGACCGCGGCGGTGCGCGGACTCCCGGTGCGCAGCGCGACGCGCGCGCAGGCGAGCGCCAGCAGGGCCGATCCGGCGGCGAGCAGCGCCACCCACAGCAGGTGGGCGCGCACGAAGGCCACGACGACGAAGATCGGCGACAGCACCGCGATCGCCAGCGACACCCAGCGCGCCGGGCCGTTGATGGTCAGAAACCAGTACAGCGCGGCGACCGTGACCACGACGCCGCCGGTACCAACGATCAGCAACCCGAGCGTCCCGACCACCCCCGCGAACAGCACCGGAATCACGGCTGTCATCGTGGCGAAGAGGAAGGCCGCCCTGGCCGCCCAGCATGGGATCCGAGCCGCGGAGTCATCGTTCACCGTGCGCACCGCCGATCGTCGTCGCACATCGCCGGAATGGACTCAGTGTTGGGGCTGCCAGGCCATGACGGCCCAGATGACGGCCACACTGAGCCCGATGATCACGAGGGACCAGGCCGGGTAGTACGGCAGGGACAAGAAATTCGCGACGATCACCAACGCGGCGACTCCCAGCGCGCTGTATCGGCCCCAGGTCGTCCCCATTACCAACCCGACGCCGACGACCAGCGCCAGCACGCCGAGCACGACATGGACCCAGCCCCAGGTCGTGGTGTCGAATTTGTACACATATTCGGTTCCGGCGACATATATTTCGTCGCTCTGCAGGGCGGAGATACCCTGCAGGACCGAGACTGCCGCCAAGATGAGAAGCATGCACCCGGCCACGACGGATATTCCCTCCGCGACGGCCTGCCGCTGAAAAGGCTCTGCCTCGGGCGGGGGGCGGTGCGCCGGTGGTGTATCGCTCGTCATTTTCGACTCCTCGTGGTTGTGGACGGCGGCTCGGCCTCGGCGCGATCGAGTTCCTCGTCGAGTGCGAGGGCGGCGGCGATCAGAGCCAGGTGGGTGAATGCCTGCGGGAAATTGCCCAGTTGCTCGCCGGACGGACCGATCTCCTCGGCGAACAGACCGACGTGATTGGCATAGGTGAGCATCTTGTCGAAGGCGTAGCGGGCCTGTTGCAGCCTGCCGGTCCGCGCGAGTGCTTCCACGTACAGAAAGCTGCACAGGTTGAAGGTGCCTTCGGTCCCGCGCAGACCGTCCGGCGAGGCCTCGGGGTCGTAGCGGTAGACCAGGCTGTCGCTGACCAGCTCCCGGTCCATCGCGTCGAGGGTGCTCAGCCACATCGGATCGGTCGGTGACAGGAAGCCCATGCGGGGCATGAGCAGCAGCGACGCGTCGAGCACCTCGGTGGCGTAGTGCTGCACGAACGCCTGGCGCTGCTCGCTCCAGCCCCGCTCGACGATCTCGCGGAAGACCGCGTCGCGTTCGGCCGTCCAGCGGGCCAGCTCGGCGGGTCTGGCCTGCTCGGTCGCCATCCGGATGCCGCGGTCGAAGGCCACCCAGGTCATCAGCCTGCTGTAGGTGAATTCCTGTCTGCCGCCGCGTGTCTCCCAGATTCCCTCGTCCGGCCGGTCCCAGTTGTCGGCGAGCCAGTCGAGGAGACCGGTGAAGGTCCGCCATCCGGTGATGGCGGCCAGATCGGTGGCCTGGGCCAGGGCGTCGGCCGCCTCGCCGTAGATGTCGAGCTGGATCTGGTCGGCCGCGCCGTTTCCGACCCGAACCGGCGCCGAACCCTGGTAGCCCTCCAGGTGAGTCAGGATCACTTCGTCCAGCCGGGGGTCGCCGTCGACGCGGTACATGATCTGCAGCGGTTCACCCGAGACCGTCCCGCCCGCCTCGACCCGGTCGCGCAGCCAGTGGCGAAACGCGTAGGCCTCCGCGGTGAACCCGAGGTCCATCAAGGCCCGGACCGAGAGGGAGGCATCCCGGATCCAGGTGTAGCGGTAGTCCCAGTTGCGTTCGCCGCCGATCTGCTCGGGCAGTCCCATGGTTGCCGCCGCGATGGGCGCACCGGTCGGCGCGTAGGTGAGCAGTTTGAGGGTGATCGCGGAACGGTTGACCTCGTCGCGCCAGCGGCCGCGGTAGGTCGACGAGCGCAACCAGGTCTGCCAGAAGTGACGGCACCGGTCGAATTCCTCGGCGATGCCATCCCACGCCGGGGCCGCCGCGACGGGCGCGCCCGCGGCGGTGGTCGTCAGCACGACGGCGGCTCGCTCACCCGCGGCCAGCGTGAATCGTGCGGTGACATCCGTGCCGTCGGTGTGCAGCGCGATCGGATCGGTGGTCTGCAGATGGAGGTCGGCGGTGGCGGACCGGAAGACGGCGGTGCGGTCGTCGGCGCGATCGAGGGTGTGGGTGCCGCGGCCGTAGTCGAACCGCGGGCGGCACCCGAGGGCGAAGGTCAGGCTTCCGCGCACCACCCGCACGACTCGCACCAGCTGGTGCCGGTCGGTGGGCGCGGTGTGCTCGATCGGTGCCATGAAGTCGGCGACCTCGCCGACGCCGTCGGGCCCGGAGAACCGGGTGACCAGGACGGCCGTGTCCGGGAGGTAGAGCTGGCGGACGGTGCCCGCTGCGGCGGTGTCGACGGCGATCGAGCAGTACCCGCCCTTCTCGCTGTCGAGCAGCGAGGCGAACACGCTGGGGGAATCGAATCGGGGAGCACACCACCAGTCGATCGTTCCGGCGGACGAGACCAGCGCCGCGGTCTGGAGATCACCGACGATGCCGTGCTCGTCGATGGGTGGGTACGCGTTCACGAGCGCTCCTCCCTCGGGACCGTCCGCCCGGTGGCCGGCCGACTTCAGCCAACCAGCGGACCGCGTCGGCGGCCTCACCCGGAACGGGTGAATCTCGTGTCCGGTCAGTGGGTCAAGACGACCTTGACCGCGACGACGGTGGTGGCCGCGCAGGTCAGGAGTACCGCCCCGATCAGTGTCGAACGGTCGGGACCCCGCCCCTGGAGCCGATGGATGACGAAGGCGATACCGCCGATCCGTACCAGCATCACCACCTCCGCGAGTATTTGGGCGGTGCGCGGTTCGAGCCACCCGATCGCCGCGGACGCCAGGATCGCGCAGGGCACCACCGCCGAGCTGAGGATGGGCAGCGAGTCGCGCAGATTCGCCCAGCGCTGCGGTGTGGAGCGGGGCGGGTTGTGCCGCACCGATCGACCGACGCTCTCGGCGAAGGAGTGCGCGATGAACGTGGACAGGGCGGTGCCGAGGACGACGAGGATGCCGACGTTCTCCGCGGACGGCGAGACCGGGATCAGCGCGGCCAGGATCAGGATGTTGCCGTAGATGTAGGCGCTGATGCGACTGGTCGCGTTGTTCTGATCGAGCGGGGCGCGGGCGAGCAAGGGGCGATGCAGGAGCTCGTATCTGTTGCCTGCCATCGGTCCTCACCGTGTTCGTCGGGGCGCCACCGGTCTCACTTCGGAAAGGTTTGCTCCCTCGGTACTATATATTTCGACGGCGAATTCTGTGGACCGTCCGTGCCGGTCGGAAATGCGCCCCGACCGGCAATTGATCGGCCGACATGCCGACCCGAGCGGAACTGGAGCGTCGGGTAGATTTCGCGCCGGCACCCGCCTCACCTGCCTAAACGGCGATCACGTTGTCGGCGAGACGAATACACGAACGCGCTCGCTGGTAATGCTCCAATGCCGGCGATATCGCGTCGTGATCGGCGGCAGCGAGTTGCTATGGTGGGCAGGCGAATCGTTCGTCCGAATGTTAGGAAGCTTGATGGGAAGCACTGCTCTCGACGTCATTGCCCTGCTGGTCAACCGTGCCGCCGGTTTCTGGAACTGGATGGCGACCGGCTCTGCGGGATTCCCGCCGCTGTGACGGTGTGACCTGTGCGCGCGAAACCCCCGAAAGCCCCTCGGCTTTCGGGGGTTTCGCTATGCCGGTCTCCGGGGACCTGCACGGGGCACGGAGCCGGACGTCCGGTTCTGTCGGACCCCGGCGTTACCGTTGGCGCACAGCCCATGTCGAGGAGGGTGACGATGACCGACAGTGTCGACGGCGTGCGGGAACGAGCGCAGCGTCCGGAGGATCTGAGCCGGCTGGTGGTCGAACGGCTCAACGCCGGCGACGTGGACGGCCTGGTCGAATTGTACGAATCCGATGCGGTGCTCGCCCTGCCGGACGGGGTCGTGGCGACGGGGATCGAGGAGATCCGGGCGGCCTACGCGCGCCTGGTGGCCGACCGTCCGGTGTTCCAGCCGGGGCCGCAGGCGCCCGCGCTGCAAGCAGGCGATCTCGCACTGACTTCGTCGCGGCTGCCCGGCGGTACCGGCGCTACCGTCGAGGTAGCGCGCAGGCAGCCCGACGGTAGCTGGCGCTGGATCCTGGATCAGCCGAACGTGCTCGGCTGATCAGTCCCGGAATCCGGGGCGTCAGTTCTGGTTCAGGCCCGTCGAGAGCACGACGACGACCTTGTCCTGGGTCACTTCGCTGACCCGGACATCCATGCCGTTGGATGCCTGCGACTGCCCCACCGGCACGGTGACCTGCTGACCGCCGACGCTCAAGGTGACCACGTCACCGTCGACGGCGACCAGTTCGGCATCGATGCCGAGGACCGAGGCCTTCGCGTTCACCCCGCGATCGAAGGTGACGGTGCAGCCGCTGACGGTGCACTCGGAGGTGGTGCCGTGGCCCGTCATGGTGCAGGCGGACGCGGTGAAGGGAAGCAGGAGGGCAAACGCGGACAACGCGATCAGCCGACGAACAGGCATGACGGCCAGTGTAGTGCGAGCCGGCCGGTCGCCGTGGAAAGCGTGGACTAGGGATCGAAGGTACAACGGATCGGTCTCGCCGTGTTGCGGGCCTCCCGTGCCGGTAATAGCGTCGCTGAGAGGTAACTGGCATCGCAGCATTGGTGCCGATCGTGTCCGGTGCGTGTCGGGGTGACTGGTCGAAGCTGTCGATGGCGGACAGATCTGCCGGTCAGCCGGGTGGTCGCTGGGAGCGGCGGCGGAGATCGGGAGGTGGGACCATGATCGCGGGCGAGATGACTGTTGCCAGCCGCTGGTGGTGGCGGCCGGGGTGGACTCCGGGACGCTCGTTCTATGACTGGCAGGTCACCCCGACCCAGCCGGTCGCCGACAAGCTGGTGGAGATCTTCGCACCCACCATCGCCCGGCTGCCCGGGCTCGAGCAGGTCGACGCGGCCCGCCTGCGCGTCGGTGTGCAGGGGATCGGCTTCGTCGACGGGGTGAAGGGGATGCACCTGGCGGCGCTGGTCGCCGGCGCCAGGGCGCGGCTGGCCGACCACGCGCCGTTCCAGATGGCGTTCGGCCCGCCGGTGGTGACCGCCGACTCGGTCCGCCTGCCGATCGCCCTGCCCGCGGAGTTGCTGAGTGTGCGCGAGGACCTGACCGGCGCGCTGACCGACGTGTGGATCCGGGAACGGATTCCCGAATTCGGTGAGCCGCTGCGCCCGTATCTGGCACTGGCCCACGCCACCCGCGCCACGCCGGTCGGGCCGCTGCGTGCGGCGTTCGCGGAGGACGGGTTCGCCGACTTCACCCTCGACGACACGGTCTCGGCGATCTCGCTGGTCGAATTGCAGTGCGAGAACGGGCGATACGACTTCGCCGAGGTGAGCACCGCCGACCTGCTCCGGGTGCCGGAGCCGGTCGTCGAACCCACCGTCTACGACGATCCGCTCTTCGGCGCGCTGCGGTGGCCGGAGGACGTCCTCAAGGGGTGAGCCGGGGCGGCGGTGCGCCGTGCGGCAGCCGCGGACCCACGGCGAGACGGGCGCCCGCGATCCGGCCGTTGCCCCAGCCGAGCTTCTCGCGGTAGCGGCCGATCTGCTCGGCCGGCAGCGTGGCCGTCGGTGCGAGCGGCGCGGCATCGGGAGCGACGTAGAGCGCGTCCGCCGGGCAGTAGGCCTCGCACATGAAGCAGGTCTGGCAATCGGATTGCCGTGCGATAACCGGTATTCCGGTGTCGGTGCGGTCGAAGACGTTGGTGGGGCAGGCGAGCACGCATTTGTCGCAGCCGATGCAGTCCTGCGCGCGCAGCAGTTCGATCACGACGCCACCGCCAGGCCGGAGTTGTGGGTCAGCGCCGTACCGGTCCACGGTGCGTCGAGTCCGCCGGAGACCACATGGTGATGCTGTGCCGGGTCGGTGCCGGGATGGTCGGCGCGTTTGCTCATGCCGCGAGTCTCGGTGCGCGACAACGTCGATCGATACATCAGCCTGCCCACCGCGGTGATCGCCGCGGCCTGCCTGGCCCGCACCCGCTCGTCGCCGGTCGCCCCGCCCAGTTCCGCCGCTGCCGCGTTCCACAGCTCGTCCAGTCGGGCGAGTGCGGGCCGCAGCCGATCGCCGTGGCGCAGATAGTTCTTTTCGAACGGGATCAGCTCGTGCTGCGCGGCCGTTACCACCTCGGCGGCGGTCAACGATCCGGAACCGGTGGGCCGCAACCCGACTCGGCCCGCACCCTGGACCTCGCCGCCGCGCGACGCGGAGCGGGCATAGCGCGCGGCGCCCGCTCCGGCCCAGCTGCCCGACGACATCGCCCACGCCGCATTGTGACTCCCGCCGCCGGTGAAGCCGCCACAGATGCGCTCCCTGGTCGCCGCGTCGCCTGCCGCGAACAAGCCGGGAACCGTGGTGGCGCAGTCGTCGTCGACCACATCGAGGCCCCCGGTGCCGCGGACGGTGCCCTCGGCGAGCAGGTCGATCTCGAAACGCTGGGTGAACGGGTCGATGCCGCGCCGGTCGAACTGGAGGAAGAAGTTCGGCTGACCGAGCCGCATCTGCGCCTGCACGGTCGCGTCGGCGCGATCGAGTTGAGCGAACACCTTCTCCCGCACCAGGGTTCGCGCGATCACCGACCGGCCCCTGGTGGAGCCCGCGTCTTCCAGCACCCGTCCGTCCTCGCCGAAGAAGGTGGCGTAGCCGTAGTACGCGGTCTTGGTGATCGTGGAGCCCTTCGGCACGATCGCGTAGGCGTTGGAGAATTCCATCCCCGAGAACCTGGCGCCGACCTCCGCGGCCATCAGGGCGCCGTCGCCGGTGTCGACATTGGTGCCAAGCGCCCCGGACAGGAACGCGCAGCCACCGGAGGCCAGCACCACCGCGCCCGCGGTGATCCGGTAGTCGCGGTCGAGCTGACGCTGGTGACCCGCGGCGCCGCGCACCGCGCCCGAGCTGTCGACGAGCAGTTCCAGTGCGGGGGAGTGATCGTGGATCCGGACGCCGATCCGCTGGAGCCAGGCGCGCATCCGGCGCATGTACTCGGGCCCCTGCACACCGGTGCGCAAGTGCTCGCCGGTCGCCGGGTCGACCGGGAACGGGTAGCGGCCTTCGACGGCGAGCCGGTTCATGTTCGTGTAGGTCTGGTCGAGGACGCGGTCCATCCAGTAGTGGTCGGCGAGGTGGCCACCCAGCGCTTCGCGGGCCGCCTTGGCCGAGGCGCGTGCCTCGGCTTCCGGCGCGACGTACCAGACGCCGGTACCCGACGGCGCCGTGGCACCGCTGGTTCCGCAGTACCCCTTGTCGACCAGGATCACGTCGGCGCCGGACTCCCGGGCGTGGATCGCCGCCCAGGAGGCGGCCGGACCGCCGCCGATCACCAGGACGTCCGTACTCGCGTGCCAGGTTTCGCTCATCGAATCGTTCTCCTGTCGGAAACCGGTGCCCGGCCCGGAAAGCCGGGCACCGGAAAGGTTTTCAGGCGCCGGTGAATTTCGCGCCGGCCACCGAGCTGGACGCCACACCGTCGACACCGACCGGGACATCGCCCTCGAGGGTGGTGCGGTAGAGCACCCGGGTGACGTCGAGATGGTCGAGATCGCTCGGCGCCAGGTGGGCGGTGGCGCGGTTGTCCCAGAACGCGATGCTGCCCTTCTCCCACCGGAACCGGACGGTGTAGGCGGGGTGGGAGGTCTCGTCGAAGAGCAGCTGCAGCAGGGCATCGCTCTGTGGTGGGGTCAGGCCGATGATCCGGGTGGTGAAGCCGGGATTGACGAACAGCACCCGCTCACCGGTCACCGGATGCACCCGTACCACCGGGTGCTCGGTCACCAGCGGCGAGGCCGCGATCTTGCGGGCGTAGTCGCTGTCGGCGTCCCACGGCGGGATCCGGCCACCGAAGCGGTGCTCGGCGCGCAGGCCGTCGAGGAAGGCGCGCAGCGATTCCGGCAGACCCGCGTAGGCGGCGGCCAGATTGGTCCACTGGGTGTCGCCGCCACGCTCCGGGGCGATCTCCGCGCGCAGGATGGAGGCGGCGGGCGGGTTGATCAGCGGGGAGACGTCGGTATGCCACTGGTTGGTGTAGCTGAACTTCCTGCGGCCGAACCGCTTCTCGTAGAGGCGGCTGTCGACGGCGAGGATCTCGGGGTGCTCGGTGGGCGCGTCGTCGTCGTAGGGGTGTGACGGGGTGACGGCGCCGAAGCGGCGGGAGAATGCGATCTGCTCGGCGTGGCCGATCTGCTGGTCGCGGAAGAACAGCACCTTGTGCCGGTGCAGTGCCGCGGTGAGCTCGTCGACGTCGGCGTCGGTCAGTTCCCGGCGCAGGTCGATGCCGGTGACCTCGGCGCCGATGTGCCCGGCGACCGGGGCGATCTCCAGTGCGGTGGCGGTGCGGGGGCTTTCGATGGTGGTCATGTCGTTGGTCCTTCAGGGGAGCAGGCTGGGACGTGGGTGGTCATCGGCCCGGACAGGCGCTGCTCACCACCCGCATGAGCTCGATGTCGAGTCGCCGGGTGCGCATCAGGCGCTCACCCGTGAATCACGCTGGGCGAACTGGCTTTCGACGGGGTCGAGCCCGTAATGACCACGCAGCGTGGTGGATTCGTAGTCGGCGCGGAACAGGCCGCGTTCCTGCAGGATCGGCACCACCCGGTCGACGAAGTCCTCGAGGCCGCCGGGCAGGTACGGCGGCATGATGTTGAAGCCGTCGGCCGCACCCGCGTCGAACCAGGATTGCAGCTCGTCGGCCACCTGCTCGGGGGTACCGGCGAAAGTCCGGTGCCCACGGCCGCCGCCCAGCTTGCCGATGAGCTGGCGCACCGTGAGATCCTCGGTTTCGGCCAGCTCCTTGACCAGCGTGAAGCGGCTCTTGCCGCCCTCTATCTCGCTCTCGGCGGGCAACGGGGGCAGTGGTGCGTCCAGTGCGTGCGTGGTGAGGTCGACGCCGAGCATGGACGAGAGCTGGCGCAGCGCGTAGTCGGGCGAGATCAGGTCGGTGAACTCCTGCTCGAGTGCCTTGGCCTCCTCGACGGTGTCGGCGATGAACGGAACGAGGCCGGGCAGCACCTTCAGTTCATGCTCGGCGCGACCGTATTTCGCCAGCCGGGACTTGAGATCGCGGTAGAACCGGACGCCCTCTTCCACGGTGCGTTGCGCGGTGAACACCGCTTCGGCACGGTGCGCGGCGAACTCCTTGCCGGACTCCGAGGATCCGGCCTGCACCAGCAGCGGCCTGCCCTGCGGACCGCGCGGCGAATTGAGCGGGCCGCGCACCCGGAATCGCTCCCCGGCGTAGTCGAGGGTGTGCACCCGGGTGGGGTCGGCGAAGACGCCGGCCTCGGTGTCGAGCACGATCGCCTCGGACTCCCAGCTGTCCCAGAGCGCGACAGCCACGTCGACGAACTCCTCGGCCCGCTCGTAGCGACGGGCGTGCTCGGGAATCGCGTCGAGGCCGAAGTTGAAGGCCTCGTCGACGCTGCCGGAGGTGACGATGTTCCACCCAGCCCTGCCCGCGCTGATGTGATCGAGCGAGGCGAACTTGCGGGCCAGGTTGAACGGCTCGTTGTAGCTGGTCGAGGCGGTGGCGATCAGGCCGATCCGCTCGGTGGCGGTGGCGATCGCCGACAGCAGCGTCACCGGCTCGAACACCGCGAGGGTGTTGCGTTCGATGCGCGGGCCGACGGCGAGGGTGTCGGCGAAGAACACCGAGTCGAGCTTGCCCCGCTCGGCGATGCGGGCCAGGTTCTGGAAATGCCGGACGTCGAGCACGCGGTGCGCGTCGGTGCGCGGGTGGCGCCAGGCGGCCTCGTGGTGGCCGACGCCCATCAGGAAGGCGTTGAGATGGAAGGTCTTGCGGGACATGGGGAAACTCCTGGTCAGGCGTCGGTCGGTGAGGTGCGCCAGCGCGACAGGCGGCGTTCCAGTGCGACGAGGGCGAAGTTGAAACCGAGACCGATCAGCGAGATGGCCACGATGCCCGCGTACATCTGCGGGATCTGGAAGTTCTGCTGGGCGGCGGTGATGAGATAGCCGAGTCCGGCGCGGGCGCCGACCATCTCCGCGGCGATGAGCACGAGGATCGAGCCCGCCGCCGCCATCCTGATTCCGGTGAAGATGGACGGGATGGCCGCGGGCAGGATCACCTTCTGGAACAACCTGATCGGCGAGAAGCCGAGCGACACCGCCGATTTCACCAGCAGCGGATCGACGGTTCGGACGCCGGTGATGGTGTTGAGCAGGATCGGGAAGAAGGTGGCGTAGCCGATCAGCGCGATCTTCGACGTCTCGCCGATCCCGAGGATCAGGACGAACACCGGCAGCAGCGCCAACGCGGCGGTGTTGCGGAACAGCTCGAGTACCGGATTCAGGAAATCCGACACCGGCTTGTACCAGGCGATGGCGATCCCCACCGGCACCGCGATCACCAGGGCGATGGAGAAACCGGTGACCGAGCGGGTGAGGCTGGCCGAAACATGCTCGCCCAGTTGCCCGTTGGCGGTGAGTTCGGCGAAGGCCTGCACCACCACCGAGAACGGTGGCAGGAACACCTCGTCGACAACGCCGAGCCGCGGCGCGAGTTCCCACGCGCCGAGCAGCAGCACGAAGGCGAGCAGGGGTTTGGTGATGCGCACCAGGGTGGTTGCGCTCGTGCGGGCGGCGCGGACGAGTCCTGCCGGGAGGGCGGGCCTCGGGATCGCGACGGCGGTGCGCGGCGCGGCCGGTTCGGCGGTGACCTCGCTCGGGCGGACGAGCAGGGGGACGGCGCTAGACATGGGCGGGACTCCTGTCGGTGGACGCGTCCGCGGCGGCGGCGCTGTCGTCGGTCGCGAGTTCGAGCCGCTGGGCCCGGCTGACCTCGCTCTGCAGTTCGGTCCAGATACGGTGGCGGTAGTCGCGGAACTGTTCGCTGGAGCGGACATCGTTGTCACCGGTGCGGTCGATATCGATGTCGATCACGGCCTTGACCCGGCCCGGCCGGGAGGTGAGCACCGCGACGCGCTGACCGAGATACACGGCCTCGTCGATGCCGTGGGTGATGAACAGGATGGTCTTGCCGGTCGTGCGCCAGATGCGCAGCAGTTCGTCCTGCAGCGACTCCCTGGTCTGGGCGTCGAGCGCGGCGAACGGTTCGTCCATCAGCAGGACCTCCGGGTCGAAGGCCAGGCTGCGGGCGATCGCGACGCGCTGCTTCATGCCGCCGGACAGTTCGTGCGGGTAGCGGTCGCCGAACCCGGCCAGGCCGACCAGTTCCAGGTAGTGGTCGGCGATCTGCCCGCGTTCCTTGCGGGCGACGCCTTTGGCTTCGAGCCCGAACTGGATGTTCGCACGAGCGGTGCGCCACGGCAGCAGCGCGTACTGCTGGAACACCACACCGCGGTCGAGGCCGGGGCCGGTGATCGGTGCGCCGTCGAGCAGGATCTGCCCCGAGCTCGGTGTGCTCAGGCCGCCGAGCAGGTCGAGCAGGGTGGACTTGCCGGAACCGCTCGGCCCGACCAGGACGAGGAATTCGCCTGCACCGACCTCGATCGTGATGTCGTCGATCGCGGTGAACTTCTCGGCCGTCCCGCGGACGGCGAACTGTTTGCCTACGCCGTGCAGCGCGAGTTTGGCTGTGGTGCTGCTCATTTCGCTGCCACCACCTCTCCGGTCGGGCCGCTGGCCGGCTGGTAGGTGCCGTTGGCGTAGGGGTTGTCCTTGTTGGTGAACAGATCGGTGGCGGTGATCTTGCCCGTGGGCAGTTCGCCGTTGCGCTCGAGCCAGTCGATCCAGATCTGGATCTCCTTGTCCGCGATCACCGCACCCGGCACCGGAATGCCGGAGCTACGCCAGTAGTCGAGCAGTTTCAGATTCTCGTTGCGGCCGCGCTTGGTGATGATGTCGGTGAATTTGGCGATCACCTCGTCGCGCGGCGTGATCTGCAGCCAGCGGGTCGCACGAGCAGTGCCCTGCACGAAATCCTTGACCGCCTCGGGATTCTGCGCGATGAAGTCCTTGCGGAAAACGTAGGTGCCGTAATCGAATTCGCCGAAAATGGCGGTGTCGGTGAACAGTGGGCGCACGCCACCGCGCCCGACGGCGGTCTCGCGCCACACGCTGTTCAGCGCGCCGACGTCGATCTGACCGCTGCGCAACGCTTCCTCGGTATTGACCGGCGGCACGACGATCAGCTGCACCTGCTTGATCTCGGCCTCGGTCAGGCCCTGCTGGTGCAGCCATTCGCGGGTGACGAACTCGTGGTGCGCGCCGAGCGTGTTGACGCCGACCTTCTTGCCTATCAGGTCGCGGGCGCTGGTGATCCCGGAGTCCTCGCGGACGAAGTAGCCGGTGTAGGACTTGGCGTCGGAACCGTAGGAACTCAGTACCGACTGCACGGGGGCGCCACCGGCGGCGAGCTTGACCACCGCGCCGTTGAACGCGCTGCCGAATTCGATCTGCTTGGTGGCGGCGGCCTGGATATTGGCCGGTCCGCTGGTGGTATCACCCTCCCACTGCAAGCTGATCTTGCTGAAGTAGCCGAGGTTGTCGGCGAGTTCGTAGGCGGTGACAAGGCCGGTCTGGCCCTGATAGCGCAGCACGGTCTTGCCGTCGGCGGTCGTCGGCGCCTCGGCGGCGCCGCACGCGGTGACCACCGCGAGGGCGGCGGGAGCGACGAGCGCGGCGGCGAGCGCACGCAGCGGACGTCGTCGGAAGATGGTGGACAACATGATTCGGGGTTCTTTCTGCGGCACGCGTGACCGCGCGGCGGGCCACACGGGCGCACGCCGCGACGATCCGCGCGAACGGATTACCGGGAAACGAGAAAAGGCGAATCGGCGACGGAGAATGCCGCCGCGCTGTCAGCTGCGACAGAATCCGGGGGACAGGCGCATCAGGTCCACCGTTCGGCGGCGGACGAGCGCGGGGGATTCGATCATGTCGAGACTTTCCTTACAGGTGCGGCGAAGGGTACGCCGCATCGAATTACATAGTGCGCCTGTCGGTATCGACCGGGCAATGGTGTTTCCGCATCGTGGAAATCAGGGTGCGCCGAATCCCGTACCAGCGGCGGCGGTGTGGAAATACGGACCGATCCGCACGGCGATCTGGTGCATCGCGGGCACGACGGCGCGTACGAGATCGCGGTCGAGGCGCACCGCGCGCGCCTGCACACCCAGCGCGCCCCACACCTGCTTGTCGGGTCCGAGCACGGGGACCGCGATCGCGCGGATCGGTTCCTCGCTGTCGATCTCCTCCACCGCGAACCCGCGCCTGCGCACGGTGTCGAACAGTTCGCCGTTGCCGCGGTCGGCCCTGGCCGGTGTGTGCGCGAGCAGCGCGTGGCCGACGGCGCTGGCGCTGAGCGGTCGGCGTTCCTGCGGAATCTGGTTGTGGCAGAAGGACACCGGTGGCCGGGCCTGGAAGACGGTGAGAGCTTCCTCCGCGTCGGGCACGCTCAGGCTGACGGTGATCTTGATGCCGGCGGCGAGCGCGTACAGGTGCGGAGCGGCGGCATCGAGGCCGAGCCGCGACAGCGCCGGCCTGGCCAGGCAGGCCAGACCGTGCCCGATCCGGTAGCGGTCGGTGGCCGGGTCCTGCTCGAGCAGCCTGCCGCGCACCAGGGCCTGCGCGAGCCGGAAGGTGGTGCTCACCGGCAGTCCCGATCGCTGCGCCAGCTCGCTCAGCGACAACTCCGGATCGCCCCCGTGGAAGCAGTTCAGCACGTGCACCGCGCGGTCGACTGCTTGCGCGCCGGAACGCGGCGGTTCGGTGGTGGTCATGGCGGACTCCCTCTCGACGGGTGCCGTGAACTATCGCCACTGTCGTGACCAGGCGCAATGTTTCCGCGCAGCGGTAGCGGAATTCGACGGCACCGGCCTGCGGAAACGGGCGTGGGCGGCGCGCCGGTCGAGGGTGCCCTTTCGAGGAATCACTCGCGGGGTCAGGGGACCCGGGCAGAATCGATCCCACGGGCCATCTGAGGAGAGCGCAGATGAAGAAGCTGATCAACGATCCGGCGACGGTGATCCATGACGCGCTGTCCGGTCTTGCCGCGGCGCATCCGGAGCTGCGGGTCGACCTGGACAACCGGCTGGTGTTGCGCGCCGAGCCGCCGACACCGGGCAAGGTGGCGCTGCTCTCGGGCGGCGGCTCCGGGCACGAGCCGCTGCACAGCGGGTTCGTCGGCCTCGGCATGCTCGACGCCGCCTGTGCCGGTGAGGTTTTCACCTCGCCGGTGCCGGACCAGATCGTGGCCGCGACCACCGCCGTCGACGCGGGCTCCGGGGTGCTGCACCTGGTCAAGAACTACACCGGTGACGTGATGAACTTCGAGATGGCCGCCGAACTGGCCGCCGCCGAGACCGGCGCCACGGTGCTGTCGGTGATCGTCGACGACGACGTCGCCGTGCAGGACAGTCTGTACACCGCGGGCCGTCGCGGTGTCGGCGGGACCGTGGTGGTGGAGAAGATCGCGGGGGCAGCGGCCGAACAGGGCCGTCCGCTGGCGGCGGTGGCCGAGGTCGCGCGCACGGTGAACGAGCGCACCCGGAGCATGGGGATGGCACTGACCTCGTGCACGGTCCCCGCCGCGGGCAAGCCCACCTTCGCGCTCGGCGCGGACGAGATGGAGATCGGCGTCGGCATCCACGGCGAGCCGGGGCGCCGCCGCACGGCACTCGCGCCGGCGAGGGACGTGGCCGCGATGCTGGTCGAGCCGATCCTGGCCGATCTGCCGTTCGCCGAGGGCGACCAGGTGATCTGCTTCGTCAACGGGCTGGGCGGCACCCCGCTGCTCGAGCTGTACATCGTGTTCGGCGAGGTCGCCCGGATCCTTGCCGCGCACGGCGTCGAGATCGTGCGCTCACTGGTCGGCCCGTACATCACCTCGCTGGAGATGGCCGGGTGTTCGGTGACATTGACCAAGCTCGACGACGACCTGCTGGCACTGTGGGACGCGCCGGTGCGCACGCCGGCCCTGCGCTGGGGCGTCTGATGACGACGATCGATGCGACGCGGTGGCTGCGTGTGTTCGCGGCACTGATCGATGAGCACGCCGACGAACTCACCGCGCTCGACGCCGCCATCGGTGACGCCGACCACGGCAGCAATATGCGGCGTGGCACCGCGGCCGTCGTCGCCGCACTCGATGACGATCCGCAGCCGACCGCCGGTGCGGTGCTGAAACAGGCCGGCATGGTCCTGATTCGTAGCGTCGGCGGCGCGAGCGGACCGCTCTACGGCACGTTCTTCCTGCGCGGTGCCACCGCGACCGGTGACGGCGAGTTCGACGGGCCGACCTTCGCCGCGGCGTTCCGGGCGGGTCTCGACGGCGTGGTTGCCCGGGGCAAGGCCGAATTGGGGGACAAGACGATGGTCGACGCGCTCGTGCCCGCGGCCGACACGCTCGACGAGCAGCTTGCCGCCGGAGCCGACCTGGCGGTGGCACTGGATGCCGCGCTGGCCGCGGCGACGACCGGGCGCGACGCGACCATCCCCCTCGTCGCCCGCAAAGGCCGTGCTTCCTATCTGGGGGAACGCAGTGCGGGACACCAGGATCCGGGCGCGACCAGCGCGACCTTGCTGGTCGCCGCGGCCGGGCAGGCGCTGTGGTGATCGGGATCGTCGCGGTCTCGCACAGTCATACGCTCGCGCAGGCGGCGGTCGCGCTGGCCGGGGAGATGCTGGGCGGGCAGCCGGTGCGGATCGAGATCGCGGCCGGGCTGGATGAACAGACCTTCGGGACCGACGCCGTCGCCGTGTCGGAGGCCATCGCCGCAGCCGATAGTGGTGACGGGGTGCTGGTGCTGATGGATATGGGCAGTGCGGTGCTGTCGGCTGAACTTGCGCTGGAACTGCTGGCCGGCGAGCATCGGGTGCGGCTGTGCGCTGCGCCGTTCGTCGAAGGTCTGATCGCGGCCGCGGTGTCGGCGGCGGGCGGGGCCGATCTGGACGCGGTCGCGGATGAGGCATCGAATGCGCTGGCGGGCAAGCAGACTCACTTCGGAGCCGGAGCCGGAGCCGGAGCCGGAGCCGGAGCCGGAGCCGGAGCCGGAGCCGGAGCCGGAGCCGGAGCCGGAGCCGGAGCCGGAGCCGGAGCCGGAGCC
>NZ_JBSGVD010000007.1:151013-215940 GCF_053608285.1 Nocardia sp. NPDC055053
CCGGTCCTGGTGATGGTGCTGGGAGTGCCCCGCCCCGGACTTCGGAGAGCGAAAAGGTGCAGCGAGCCACCGAAATCGCCCGCGAGATCGAGTGGAACGGCCGGGGGTTCGCAGTCACCGAGTCCGGCCCGGTGTCACGGGCCGAGTTCATAGTCGACAATCCGCACGGGCTGCATGCCAGGCCCGCCGCCCGGCTGGTCGGTGTGGTGCGCGGACTCGACAGTTCCGTGCTGCTGGGCAATCTCACCACCGGCGCCGGTCCGGCGCCCGCCTCGAGTCTGAGCCGCATCGCCGCGCTGGGTGCACTCGCCGGTCATCGCCTCGAAGTCGCGGCGACCGGCGCCGATGCGGCGGAGGCCGTGGACCGGGTACTCGCCCTCGCCGCACGGCATTTCGACGAAAAGCCCGGCATCGTCGCCGAGGTCGCGCCCGTAGCGCGCGGGACCGGCCCGCTGCCCGCCTCACCTGGCATCGGAATCGGACCGAGCTGGCAGTTCGCCGCCGCGCGGTTCGACACCACCAACCTCGACGATCCCGGCCGAGCCGAGTCGCCGGCGGGCGAGCGGCGCAGGCTCGATGCCGCCATCGATAGGGTGCGCGCCGAAATCGACCGGCTACGGATCACCGCCGGGACGGACGCGGGCATCTTCGCGGCGCATCAGGTGCTGCTGGACGACACGGAAGTGCTCGACACCGTCCATTCCCGGATCGCCGCGGGGACGGGCGCGGCCCTCGCCTGGGCGAGCGTCCTCGATGCTGGTGCGGCGGAACTGGATCGGCTGCCCGACGAGTACCAGCGAGCGCGGGCCGGTGATCTGCGGGCCGTCCGTGACCAGGTACTCGCCGAACTGACGGGGCGTGCGACGCGAGTGGTCAGCCGCGCAGGCGTTCTCGTCGCCGCGGATCTCACCCCAGCCCAGGCCGCCGCGCTGGATCCGGCACAGGTCACCGGTATCGTGCTGGCCAACGGCAGCCCGACCGCGCACAGCACGATTCTGGTCCGCGCACACGGCATTCCGGCGGTTGTCGGCGCAGGCCCGCGCGTGCTGGAGACCGCGGCGGGGACCACCGTCGCGCTGGACGGGCAAACCGGTGCACTGGTCATCGATCCGGACCCTGAGGTCCAGGCCGAGTTTACCGAACGTGCTGTGAAGCAACAGCATCAGCGCGACGCTGCCCTCGTAGCCGCAGGCAAGCCCGCCGTCACCCGCGACGGCGTGACCGTGCACGTCGCGGCGAATATCAGCGACCTCGCGGACGCGGCCGCGGCCGTGCGCAACGGCGCCGACCTCGCCGGGCTGGTCCGCACCGAATTGCTGTTCCTCGGTCGGGCGGACGCGCCATCGATCGACGAACAGGAACAGGCCTACCGCGCCCTGGCCGAAGCTCTCGACGGCCGCAAACTGATCCTGCGCACCCTCGACGTCGGCGGCGACAAACCGCTGCCCTACATCGAGCAGGCACCCGAAGCGAATCCGTTTCTGGGCATGCGCGGTATCCGCCTCACCCTCGCACGGCCCGAACTACTGCGCGATCAGCTGACCGCGATCGGCCGGGTCGCCGCCGACCATCCCGTCGGGGTGATGTTCCCGATGGTGACCCAGCTGGCGGAACTCCTGGAGGCCCGCCGCATTCTGAGTGATGTTGTCCCACCGAACATTCCGCTGGACATCGGCATCATGGTGGAGGTCCCCGCGACCGCGGCCAAGACCGCCGCTTTCGCCGGCCACGTCGACTTCCTCAGCATCGGCACCAACGACCTCACCCAATACGCCATGGCCGCCGAACGAGGCAACGAATCCCTCGGCTCTCTCGCCGACCCCCTCGACCCCGGCGTCCTGCATCTGATCGACACCGTGAGCCGGGCAGCCACGGGCCGGGCCCGAGTCGCGGTCTGCGGCGAGGCGGCCGCCGACCCGGCCGCGGCCCCTGTCCTGCTCGGTCTCGGCGTCCACGAACTCAGCGTCGGCCCGCCATCGATCCCACTGGTGAAAGCCGCCGTCCGGGCACTGGATTCGACCTCCTGTCGCGCCCTCGCCACCCGCGCGCTGACCTGCTCGTCAGCGGAGGAGGTCAGAGCACTGATTCCCTGAACGACGGCCGCCTGGACCTTGCACACGGGCAGCCGCGTGATTCACTTTCGCCGAGCGAATCGCGCTCGGGCCGGCAACCAGTCCGGCGGCGTAGCGGGCCGAGGCGGGCACTCCGGCCACCACGGTCGAGGCAGTGTCGACCGGCAAGGTCAACGGTCGTCTGACTCCCGCGGCGGGACCGGCAACGGGCCGGGACCCGACAGGCGGACCACGCCCGCGTCGAGGTCGATCGCCAGCGCGGGGTGGTGGTCCTGGCCGTCGCTGTCACCGCTGCCCTCGTTCTGCAGCTTCTTACCCGGAAACAGTTCGCCCATGATGCCCACGACTCCACGATAGCGAGTCGCGAGCGGTTGAGATGTCACCAGAAGCGCGAGATCGGCCTCCGGCCCGACGCGTACCGTTGTGTCATGGCGGAAAGTGGGGAACGCATCGTCGAGATCTATACCGACGGTGCATGTTTGGGGAATCCCGGACCGGGTGGATGGGGCGCGATCCTTCGATACGGTGATCGAGAGAAACAGCTCTACGGGGGCATACCGGCGACGACCAACAACAGGATGGAATTGATGGCGGCGATTCGAGCCCTCGAAGCGCTCACCCGTCCATCTACCGTACGGTTGTATTCGGACAGTCAGTACGTGGTGCTGGGCGTGACGAACTCGCTGCGTCGATGGCAGGCCAATGGATGGCTCACCAAGAGCAAGCGAGCCGTCAAGAACATCGACCTGTGGGAACAGCTGGCCGAGGTGCTGGGGCGGCATACCGTCGAATGGGTGTGGGTTCGCGGTCACGCCGGTCACGTCGACAATGAGCGCGCAGATCGGTTGGCGGTGAAGGGTGCGGAGGAAGCGCGTAGCATGGCGTCGGCCGAACCGGCGCCGGGTCTGTTGCCTTACCACCCGTCGGATCTGTTCGGTACCGCAGACTCTGCGGCCGCCGCGGTCGTCGGCAGCGCGTCGACACCCGAGCAGGTGCTGGAGGAGGAACTGTGCCGACATGAACTCGGCCCGGGGCAGTGCGACTACTGCCGTGCGCTCCCGCCTGGAGTGTTGGCCCGTGGCTACCGGACGGCGGGCGGACGGGCCTATCACAACGACCGGCGATGCCAGTGGCTCCACGAGGGGCAGCTGAGGTCCGCGCGCAGTGGTCGCGAGGTCCACGATATCGTCGCGGTGTCCTGGTACGCGGTCGGTCCAGCCGAACTGGCGCCCTGCGAGTGGTGTTGTACTCCGCAGTGGATCGCCCGGAACCGGCATCTCCACGCCCAAGCTCTGCCAACAGTACGACCTGTCTAAATGGAGAATCCTCAAGATCCTCGACGACCATAACGTCCCTACGCGGCAGCCACGGCACCTGACCGAGGTTCAGATCGACCAGGCCGTCGAGCAGTACGAAGCCGGAGACTCTCTCTCCACCATCGCCAAACAGATGGGTAGCGCCGCGGGTGATGGCCGAACCTACATCGGTACCGGCGGCGCTCGGCTAACCCTCAAACCGGATCTGTATGCCGAAACCGCTTCGCCACCAGGTAGCGAGTATGTCGACGGAGCGTTCATCGAGATCGACATGGGTACTGAGAGCATTCCCACCCTGATCCGGAAGTGCCGCGAGTACGAGTCATACCGCAGACAAGGCATCGAACAGGATCGCAGCGACGGAGCGTTTCCGGTTGTCATCTGGAGCAGTGCGGGCAGCCGTGGTGCGGGCTGGACAGATCGGGCATGCTGTCGATGACGCTGGCGGGGTTGGTGTTCCAACCAACGACCCGGTAATCCATCGGAGCCTCCGTGCTGATGCCCGACGACAGCACATGAATGTCCGCGTTCGGGATCTGCGCTGCCCGATCGAGTAGCGGCAACACGTTCAGGCCCGGCGTGGTGGAAGTGGCCTCACTCAGCGTGACGCCGAGCTTGTCGATGGCGGCGTTGATCTGACGATCGGCGTCGGCCGTGGCGTGCTGCACCTGACCGTTCGGGCGTACTGGGGTGAGGTCGGTCGTGATGACCTCGCCGCTGGTGGATGTGATCAGGCGTACGGTGGCGTCACCCTTGCGCTTCGAGTGCTAGGCCATGTTGGTCAGGTCGGTCGCGAGCGAATCCGGCAGGGCCGGGCGGGGTTCCGCACTGGTGGCCGTAAGTACCAAGGTGGCGGAACGAGCAGACAACGACCGGGTTGAAGAACCACACGCGGTCACCAAGCCGGTTATGAGGATGAAGAATACGAGGAACAGGACGAGGCGGGGTGAGACATTCGGAGAAAGCGGGTGGCAGAACCACCGCGGGGATTGCGCTTTCGGGAGGTGGCGCATGTGAGCCTCCTTGCTGTGGGTGGATAAGGAGCAGAATCGAAGGGTTGGTTGGGAATAAGTCGTTTCGGCACCAGCCGGACTGGTGCCGAAACGCCTGCGAGAGTTAGGTATCACCACCGTTCAGGCCGTGACCGCAGCCGGGGCACAGGTTGCCCGTTGGTCGCCTATGTCGCCCGTGTCGTGGCTGTGAAAGTCGCACCTTGATGGTCGCTTCCAGCGACACAAGCAAATACGAGACCATGAACAGAACCCACGCAGTGAGGGTGGATTGCATTGAATTCCTTTGGATGGGTTTGCGGATCAATCAGGGATTGTCCCGGCTTCCGGGATGGAAGCAATTCGACTGTGGCATGTGGAATCGGGGAGCGGAACCGAAGTTGGCCGCAAGTTGGGTGTGACCTGCGACGACGCCCAACTTGCGGCCAAGTTGTCAGTGAACTCCCTTGACAGCGGGATGGCATCCAAGTATTGGCCCAGAAATGGATCATCGATGGCAGGTCTCGTAATTTTGCGCCTTATATGCTTATATATTTATAGAAGAATTAAATATGACAGACCCCAACCGTTACTCCTCGTCGCAACCTCAACCTGAACGGAAGTACCCGGAATTTCCGGCGGACCCTCTTCCGCTTGGACAATTTGATCCGGCTGCCATCGCATATCTGTTTGAGCTGACTGGAAAGCATTGGCTTACCGGTCGATATAGAGACGAAGGCAATGAGGCGACCGATGCGGGTGGCGTCTATTCCGCCGTGGAACAAGGCGTGCGCCAACTGGTAGAACAGAACACCGGTTTTGAAGGGATGTCCTGTATCTCATGACCAATAGCGATGACTGGCAAAAGGAGTTGTCGGCAACAATGCTGGGCTCGCTATTGCGACGCGAGCATGAAACTAACGATATAGATCATATGGTGACGACTGCGGCGCATTTAGTGCGACTCATGCATGAGGAAGAAGCGGGTCAATTATCTGGCGAGGTTCTATCGGAGCAGACGCCGTTGAGCTTCTTTGCTGCCGCAACTACTGCGATGAAAGATTTGGTCAGAAATCACGATCTGTCCCCGGACGATCCTTCTTCAACAAGCTGGCTCCGGCCGGATTTTCATAAATGGTTTGAGGCGGAGCTGCTGAATTACCTCGAGCCCGAGGAAATTCATGGCTGATTGAGGCCTAATGGGATCATGATACCTTCGTGTAAGCTATAATGTTGGCCGTGACAGATAGGGATGCGGGCCGTTCCAAGGCGATGGTGCATGAACTGGCGGCGCTGTACCTATACAGGGTCCGGGTAGAAGCTGGGCTACGAGCCGGTTCTTATCGGGATAGCGAGCCGGTCAAGCTAGGCGACCGGAAGTACAGTCATGCGAAATATCACGTAGACTTGTATTATATTGCGCGCCTTGTCGAAAGGCTCTGTCCGGAACTGTTGGCGCTCGACCCTGTGGTGGCATTGGAGAATCTCTTCGGCCATGCCATGCAGGACAAGAGATTTGATCGGTCAATAGATCAGCAAAGTAAAATCACAAAGCGTGGCCTACTAAGAACCATGTACATCCTAGGTGACATGGAACGCGAGGCAGACGAGGGGAAGTTCGCATCGGAGTTGATGAAGCAAATTTTTGCTTCTGAACCAGACCGGGCCAGTAAAATCTGGGCGGGTCGACGAAGGCGCTGGATCGACGACGCCCGAGAAAGATTGGTGGATGCACTCCTCAAGTTGGAAGAGGAATTCGAAGCCAAATCTGCCCCACAGGAACCCGCGCTCGATAGCACGCAGTCGGTTGACCAATTTGCAGGGAATAGATCGACCGAATTCGTGTTGGATGCTGCTCGCATGGCCTCCAGTCAAACCGAAACCAGCGAAGAGGATGCGGGTACGAAATCAACCGGCGCCCCCGCTGTTTCAAGTGCCTTCGTTGGTAGCCCGCTGGTTCACATAGACACTGTCAATGTGAACCCTCCGCAATCGCGGCGTCTACTTGATCCTACTAATGCACAGTTCGAAGCCGCCAAAATGCTCACGCAGACTGTGCTTAAGCGCTGTAAAGAAGAGCGAAGGGCGCTCCGGCTCGAATCAACCCACCCCATGCCCGTCCGATGGTCATTGACCAAGCAACAGCGGGCAGATCGTCGCGTCAACGCTTTCGGCGGCTCGGGGCCGTTTGCGTTCGACGCAACCTCCAAAGACCACCTCGATGCTGCTGCCCAGTTTCGGAAGCTTGCGCGAAGTCGTCTAGTAATACTAGGCGAGTCCGGGGCTGGTAAGACGGTTTTTGCTGAGACGCTCCAATGGGGCCTACTTGAGCAGAAAGAATGGGAGATCGTTCCGATCTTTCTCCGCGCCAATAGCTGGAATGTCGCCGAGCAGAAGTCGCTGAGAGACTGGATTGTCCATCGTTTGACAATCGACTATCCCGAAGTGTGGGGAAGAAGTCAGAAAACCTTGCCCGGCGAGTTGTATGACGCCCACCTGATACTCCCTGTCATTGACGGCCTCGATGAAGTCGTCAGCGGTATCCGATCGGATATCGTGAAGGCTCTCAATCAACACCTTACCCAGCACGATGGACTGGTGGTGAGTTGCAGGACCGAAACGTACAGAGAAATTGTCGAAGAGTCCGGCATAATTGCTCGTGCCGCTGTCATTGAGGCACATCCGCTGAAAGGCGAGGAAGCGGCGAAGTACCTGGTCGACCTTGCGCCGGAGGGAGACCCGACATGGCTGGAAATGAAGAATGCTCTTGTGAGCGAGCGGTCGCAGCCATTGTCCAAGGTCTGTTCCAGCCCGCTCGGCCTCTGGCTTGTGCGAACAATTTATATAGACAAGGATTACCAGCGCGATCAAGGGGCTGTCGCAACAACTCCGCTAGAACTGCTCGACACAGACCGTTTTGGTGACCCTGAAACAATCCAAAACTATCTCTTCGACTGCCTGGTACCGGCAGTGCTTGATCGGCGCACTGTATCGGAGGAAGATAAAGCAGACCTGCGGCGTCCTCGAACGAAATGGAGGATCCGGGAGTCCGAACAGTGGCTGTCACATGTTGCACGCACGGTTGATCCTGGCGGCACTATCGAATGGTGGCATCTCTCTGGCAAACCACAAGTAAAATGGCGAACTGTAAATCAGCTTATTGATTGGCTATTTGAGGGCCGCCAATCGCGAATTACATTTTCGATTATCGCCTTGGTAGTTGCGCTAGGTTTCCTCGCCTATGAGGAAGTGTGGTACCTGCATATTCTGGTATCCGCCGTCATGTTGCTGTCTCCATTCGCTGCTGTGCCAATCGTCCTGGTGTGGCGAATACGCCGGATTGAGGAACCTCCGATGCCGACCGGATCGAAGAGTCTGAAAGACTTTGTCGGATACGAAATTCGGCACGAGGCTAAAGGTTTCCTTTGGGCTCCGCTCGTTGGCGGTGCCTTCCTAGGATTCTTCGCTTGGTACGGAAACCTGCCCTTCTCGAAGATGGATATGCTATGCGGTTGGATGGTCGACATGTTGCCCGCCGGTCTGTCTATGTCGGCAGTGGCGGCGATTTGGGCAGTGATTGGTGTACTGGTCGCGCCCGTGCTCGTTTTTCTGGCGAGCGTCCAGCACGGAATTTCCCGATGGCTTCGCCCCAAGGAGCACGATTCGGGATGTCCCAAACACAGTCCGCGGCTCAAACATGACGCCTATCAGCGGGAGCAGTGGGACAGCGTGGAACAATGCTGCATTACTTGCGGTTGGAGTTGCAACTGTCCGAATTGCGAGAGTATTCGTGGTGCATGGCGAAACCCGGAGTCGACCTACCGAGTTAGTAGGATTCGGGCGCTGGCTGGTATTCCCGTCAATATTCTGTACATGGTGGTCGTAGTTGGATTCATCATTTGGTTCTATTCGATGCCGGATGGCTCGACGCCGTCGGATTCATCTCATTGGGTTGCGATGGCTCCGCTTATGCTGATTATCGCGATCCCGTTCGCTATTCCTATCGGGGTGGCTTTGACTATCGCGCGGGAGCCTTCGTGGTACTCCTACTTTTTCGTATCACGCTGGTCCGCCCGCCGAGGGAAGCTCCCCAAGAAGACCATCGATTTCCTGGAGGACATGCACCGCGTTGGCCTATTCCGGATCGACGGTGCAGCTTATCGCTTCCGCCACATTGAGCTACAACGCCACATGTTGAACAAGATGTCAGATGGCGGGTAGCGATGTCACTCCGGCAGCGTGCACCTGAGGCCGGATTCTGAATCCTTCACCGTGCGTTCAATCCCAGGCTATAGCTAACAGCTTGGCCGCCGCTTGCAAGTGCACCCAGCAGTCATCCGGTCGGTGCATCCCGTGACTCTCGCGCAATTGGCTTGCCCGGCTGACCGTCAATTCCATCAGGTATGCGTCACACAGGATCTCGGCCAACGGTCCGTCCGCGTGCACGAAGGTCTGATCTGGCAGATCTCGATACCGCCGCGGCATTGGCTGCGGCAGATCACCTCTCGCGTCCTGTGGATCTTCGATCGTCACGACGGTGCCTGTCCACGTACGTCACCCATCCGCGTGCCGCTTCTGCGCCGGGACTGCTCATCACTTTGTGCCGAGGCTTCTTCGGTCATATGAGTTCGCTTTCTGCATCGAGATTTTGTCTGTGGATGTTGCACAGTGCCAGTTCAATACGGCTGGCGCGAGGAATCCGGTGTCACCCGTCCGGCGTCGATGAGCGTCCGGAAGGCGACAGCCTTCCGGACGCACCCATCCAGGCGGCAGTTGCGATGCACCTGCATCTCGCGGTGGGCTTCGTCGGCGGTAAAGGGCCGATCGGGTGCATCGTGCGTCCACGAGTACGGCCAGATGCTCAATGCGGCACCGCTTGTCGATGGCGTTGACCCAGCATCACCGCCCGATGCCGGCTTGGCGGCGCTCGAACCACTTTGATCGTCGGGCCGCCTCAGGGCCATAGCGACCACGGAGGCGAGCAGTGCGATTGCTGCGATGCCTGCGACTGCGGCAAAGAGAAGGTTCATCCAGATCGGCATGGGTCACAGCCCGCTGGAATACGTCGTCCGGTTTCAATCTCGGCTGCCAAGGCGTCGTATCCGTCGCACAGTTCCATCAGCAACACCGCTTCGGGGCGATCGCTGACATTGGGTGCATAGGCGTTGAGCAGTTCCCACAGCTGTGCCATCCGGGCGGCGATATCCCCGACAGATTCGGTATGCGCCACCACGTCGAGTTGCGTGTTGTCCGGGGCGAAGGGCAGAACCGGCACGCTCTGGTCGTGGCGACGACGCATCTTCAGCCGATCACGGACGGCATCGTCGATGATCGTGACCAACATGACGATGTCCGTCCGGGCTGAAACAAGGGTTCTACCAGCTGTTCTCAGCTCTTCAAGAGAGGCGGTTTCGTCGGTGAGGATTTCCTCCGCCAACCGTTCTTCGCGCTGGCAGGCCACCAGGTCGAAGGAAGGTTCGAGGATGTCACGACCAGCGACCGGCCGGAGCCTCGCGAACGAGGCAAGGAACATCTCCGATGACGGCAGCGGTTCGAGCAGTGCTTGGCCGCGAGCCGCATCGACCGGGTCCAGGTCGTTGGCGCGATGCGAATGATCGTGCGGTAGGCCGGGTTCGGGTGGATCGCTATGCGAGATGGCAGTCACCACCGATCACCGCGGCTTGCTGGCTGAGGGCACCACGCGTCCGGCCTCGACAAGCGCATCGAGCTCGGCTGCTTTCCTCAAGCAGCGGGTAGCGCGGCAGGCCACATGGACCTGCATCACCAAGTGGGACTGTTCGATGGTGAACGGCAGCCTCGGGGCAGCGTGGGCGGCAGCATCGTAAAGGGCAGCCAGTTGGTAGATGGCAAGCGAATTGGTAACGGCCATGAGCGGCATCTCCGGTTTCCGAACGGGCGAACAGGCCAGCAGGCGGTTGGTGCCCGGCACCGGGGGCTTTCGCCACCGGTCTGCCACCCACGGGTAAACCGGTGCGCCGCTGAAGGGTACGGCGTCGGCCCGGTGCCGGGTACCGCGTTGGACCGTAAGCCCGGAAAACCGCCGCTTTCGCCCAGAAATAGCTAGTCCGTGCGCCGTTATACGGAAATCGGTATATGGTGCGGACGGGGCCGCAACCGTACGGCGAAGGCGGCCTACCCGGCACAACCCAAGTAGGCTCGGCCACGCAAGGGGGTATCCGAGAATGTCTATGACAACGGGCGAGACCATCCGGCGGATTCGGCAGTCCAGCGGGATGACTCAGGCGGATCTGGGTGCGCTCCTTCATTTCACTCAACCGGCAATTTCACAGCTGGAGCACGACGGCCCCGCCAGCTACGATCTCCGCGTGTTGCGCCGTGTGGCCATCGCACTCCAAGTGCCATTGGCCATACTGGCGGCCGAGTCGGACGAGGAGGCGGACGTGCGGCGTCGCCAGTTCTTCAAGACGGGTGCGGTTGGGGTTGCTACGACTGTCGGTGGGAACAAGCGCCAGGAGATCGCTCCGTCGGCAGCTTCTGGACCGAAGGTTGGTGCCACGGATGTCGAGCGAATCACCAAGAGCATCGACAAAATTCACGAATTGCAGCTGATGGCTGGCGGTGATCGGCTGTGTGAGATCGCCTCCAATGAAGTTCGCTACGTTGAGCAACTCCTCGATGGTGGCAGCTACACCGACAGGGTCGGCAAAGCTCTGACCAGCGCCGGTGCCGAGATGATGACCGCCGCCGGTTGGGTGCATTACGACGCCGGCCGTTGGAAGGACGCCAAGCGCTACTACGCGGATGCGGCCCAGGCGGCCACCGTGAGTGGCGACGGCATCGCCGCCGCACATACCTGGATCAACGCCTGCCTGCTGTCGTACCGCGAAGGTTCACGGCCGAAAGAGGGCGTGCAGCTCGCCCAAGCAGCGCAACTCGCCGCTAGGCGAGAGGGAGGCCCAAAGCTGCGGGCACTAGCCGCGATTCGCGAGGCCGAGGCGCTCAGCGTGATCGGTGATCGTTCCGCGATGGTTGGTGCGGTCAATCGGGCGCACCGGGCCTATGAATCGACCAGAGGTCACGATCCGGCTTACCTTGCCCATCTGCCGGAAGCACAGCTCAGCGGATTGACCGGCCTGGCATTCATGCGCTTGGGCGACCACAGCGAAGCGGCCACATATCTGCGATCTGCTATCGACGGCACCGCGGCCTACCCGCGCGAGCAGACTGCCTGGCAGGTTCGCCTGGCTGAGAACTATGTTCAGGCCGGGGCGATTGCCGATGGCTGCGGGGTACTCATTGAGAACTTCGCGGGGATCAGCAAGGTGGCCTCGACCCGCCTGCAAACAACGCTCACCGAGATCGCAGATGAGCTGCGTCGGCATACGGCGGTGGCGGAAGTACGCGAGTTTTTCGGGCTCTGGACTGCCCGATGATCCCTAGCCACTGAGGCATTCGGCGACCCGCGTACGCAGTAGTTCGTAGCGCTGTTTGGTGTGCTCGTACGAGAGACAGAACTCGCGCGTTGAGGCGAAGCCCTTGGTTTTCGGTGCCGGTTCGGAGAACTGAGTGTGTTCCGGGAACTGCTCGGAGGTGAGATCAACCGGCCTGCCGTCGATGAGATTGAAGTAGTGGGAGACGGTGTCCCCGTTGGGCAAGGTGGCGGTCGTGTGGAGGATATCGCCGCCTAGATGATCGTTGACGACGCAGGCGGTAACGGCGCACTGGCCCTTGGAGGGGTTGCCGTCGGACCAGGCCACCGCAGCGCTCGTGTCGGCCGACCAGGCAGATCGGATCGCTTGGCGGAGTGCTTCGAGCGGGACGGCAACCATGAGGGCGAGGGTATCAGCGCTAGCTGAACAGGATGTGGGCCAACCGAATAGGCGTTTATCAGGTCGAGAGATGCAAATGCATACTCATGAGTCAGCTAACGGGATCAGATTGTGCCGTTTACCGCAATAATTCGGCCATTTCACACTGCACCTGCTTGGCTCGGTAGGGCGATACGCCAAATAGCCGAAAAAGCCGAACTGCCTTGAGAATAGCCACTTTGGGGGTACAGTTAACTTATGGCGACCGCGCATTTGAGACGTTGGTGATCTTATATCACGCATCCACGAGGGACGTCATTTGTGGCGTCCCTCGTGCTGTTTACGGGCAACAAGATCCTGACCCCTCGTTGCTGTGGCCACGTCACTGTAGTCACAGCAAAAGGAGGCAGCTTATGGACGAAAGCAATTCTCGCAACATTCCGGCATACATTGAGGATCTGGTCACAGCCAGGCATGGTCGCGCGAACCGGGGCGAGGCCGACCCCCTGGGAACCACTCCGCTTCTCGCTCCGTCAGCGCCGACCCTGATCTACCTTCGAGTGTCCACGAAAGGGCAGCTCGACACCGCCCTCGACATCGACCCCAACGGGCTGTCCATCGCCACTCAGCAGGATGAATGCGTCACCAAGGTCAATGCCGTCGGCGGCGAACTGGTGCATCCGCCGTTCATCGAGGGCGGCGTCTCCGCCAAGGACGTCGAGCACCGACCGGCGTTCAAGGAGATGCTCGCCTACATCCACGCCCACCCCGGCATCAAGTACGTCATCACCTACAACCGGGCGCGCGCCTTCCGCAATCATTTTGACGCCGCTATCCACATCGCCCAGCTCCAGAAACTCGGCATCCGCCTGATCACCGTCAAGGACGACTTCGGCGAAGGCCCCGCGGCGACCGCGATGGAAGGCATGCTCGACGTCATGAACGGCCTCATGAACACCATGAACGGCCTCGACGTCGCCGCCAAGATGGCTTACAAAGCCCACCCACGGCGGCACCATCGGCCGCGCCAAACTCGGCTACCTCAACACCAAAACCGACATCGGCGGCAAGAAGATCGCCACCGTCATCCTCGACTCTGACCGCTCCGATCTCGTGCGTAAAGCCTGGGAACTGTACGCCACCGGCGAGTACAGCATCGAACGCCTCGAAGCCACCATGGCCGACTTCGGCCTGACCGCGCGCCCAGCCGCCCGCAACCCCCACATCCATCCCGTGTCCGCCAACAAGCTGGACCAGATGCTCGGTGACTCGTACTACCTGGGATACGTCATCTACAAGGGCGACATCTATCCCGGCAACCACGAACCCCTCGTCGATGAAGAACTGTTCCAGAAAGTCCAGGAAGTCCGTGACCTCAGAAGCGCCAGAGGCCAACGCGATCGCGTCCACCAGCACTACCTCAAAGGAGGCATCTTCTGCCAGCGTTGCCACACCCAGGGGCGCACCTCGCGCCTGATCTTTACGCAGCCCACCGGCAGGGCAGGCAAGAAGTACGGCTACTTCGTTTGCCGGGGCCGTCAAGAGGGCTTGTGCGATCTGCCGCACCTTCGGATCGAGGATGTCGAAGACGCAGTAGTCGAGCATTACCGCAGCTTCGCGCTGCCGATTGGGTTCATCACCGACGTGCGCCGTGTCCTCGATCACACCCTGAGCAACGAGCACGCCGCCACCAAAGAACTTCACGCAAGCCTGACCCGGCGCATCCGCGACCTCGATACCCAGGAAACCGGCTCGTTGACGCCCTCGCCGATGGCACCCTGCCCGGTGACAAGATCCGCGCCAAGCTACGAGACATCACGATCAAGAAAGACCGCCTAAAACTCGGCTTGGCCGACGCCAGTGCAGAACTCGCCACTGGAGCCGACGTCCTGCGCCGCAGCCTCGACCTCCTGTTGGACCCGTACGCGATGTACCAGGGCGGTGCCGACAAAACATCCGCCGCCTGCTCAACCAAACCTTCTTCGAGCGCCTCTATGTCGATGAAACCACCGCCACCGTCGTCCCGGCCGATGAGAAGACGCCGCTGTTTGCGGAGCTGCACGAGGCCAACTGGATTCACCAACGCCGAACGGCGGGGCAGGGCATCACTGCGGTCTCCCGCGCCGCCCACGGCCGGATAGACGGCATAACCAGCCAGCAGGGCACGCAAACCGACGCCAACGCTCAGCGGACCGCACACGGCCAAGACTCCAGATACGACAAGAGCCCCCGCGATGCGGAGGCTCTGCCGAGCATGGGAACGAACAATTTGTCTTCTTCTGGTGTCCCGCTTGAACCATCGCTTGCCGACGTTTTGTCGGTCGGTGATTCGAGTACGGCACTTATGGTGGTGAACAGGGGACTCGAATCTCGGCGTTCGGGTCATGGACAGGCGGATGACGCCGGCATCCAGATCGACCAGCTCAGTTGCAGAGCCGCCTCCACGATAGCGAGTCCCGGGCCTGCCGGGTCCGCTACCAGAAGCGCGGGGTCAGCCCCCACCCCGCGAATTCGGCCGCGAGGAGTTCCTGGAGGGCGGTGCGGGTGGGGAAGCGGTCGGGGTCGCCGCCGGTGACGACGAGGGTGACGGTGTCGTCGTCGCAGGAGAATGCCAGGTTGACGCCGACTTCGACCTGCCGGAACAGGTCGACCGGGCCGGGGTTGACGACGGGGCGCATGATGACGTCGCGGGCTCGGTGGGGGCCGAGGACGGCGATGTTCTGGGCGGTGCGGCCCATGTTGGTGCACAGGCATTCGGGGGCCTTGGCGGTGCGGGCGAACTTGTGCAGCACCACCTTCGGCAGCAGCATCTGCACCGGTTGCAGGTGCTGGATCGGGGGGATGGTCTCGGGGTCGCGGTAGGCCAGGCCCGCTGCTTTGAGTGCGGCGCGGACCGCGGGGAGGTCGGCGCGTTGGCCTGACCGGTAGGTGACGCTGATCGGCAGGCCGGTGGTGGCGTTGGCGCGGGGATCGTCGGGGACGCGCATCGAATGGGGGATATCGACGCGGACGTCGGCGCCGTCGGCGATGCGGCCGCTGCGTCCGAGCAGACCCACGGCGACGCCGATCAGCAGGCCGTTGGTGGTGCCGCCGTTGGCGGCGGCGACCGCGTCCCAGTCGGCGAGGTCGACCTGGACGATCGTCTCGGCGGCCTGCCAGGTCTCGGCGTGCGGCAGGCGGGGCTCGGCCGGGCGCGGATTGCGGGCCGGCTCGCTGACCCCGCGGGCGCGGCGCGCGGCGCGCACGCCGCGGGCGACGGCGCGCAACTGTCCCCTGGCATCGGCGAGGTCGGCGGCGAAGCGGCCCGAGCCCGCCACCGGGCCGACCAGACTGCCCGCACTGGCGGCGCGGTCGGGGGTTTCGCCGCGATTGAGCCGGTCGAGGGAATCGACGATCGCGTGCATCATGCCGCCACCGTCACAGGCGACATGCGAGGCGACCAGGGTGACGACGGTGCCACCGGACTCCGTGTGCGCGCCCGCGAGTTGCCAGACCAGGCCGCGCTCGGGGTCGAACTCCACCGCGGCCTGCTCGAGGAACCACTCCAGCACCGCGTCGTCGGGCAGCGGCGTGGCCGACCAGACCAGGGGCAGGGACTCCTCGGCGGGCTCCCAGTGGGCCCGCGCGATCGGGAACCGGGTGGTGCGGACCCGGCGGGCGATGAACCCGGTCGCCAGATGCGCGTGCCAGCGCCGCAGCAACTCGGGGTCGAGGCGCTCGTCGAACCGGTAGGCCAGCTGGTTGACCAGGGCGTTCGGGTAGAGGCTGTGCAGTTTGAAGAACAGGTCGTCGTCGGCGGTGATCCGGTTGAGGCCTGCCGGTGCGGTGGCGAGGGCCGCGGGGGAGGTGACGGTCATCGGAAACTCCTCATCGGGAACGGAGAGTGCGCACGGTCAGCGGCGCGAAGACGGCGACAACGACCACCGAGGCCACCAGTGACCAGCAGGCGTCGGCGCCGACGGTGCCGTGGGCGGCCAGCTCGCGCACCGCGGAGACCAGGTAGGACACCGGATTCACATTCGACACGTGTTGCATCCAGGTCGGCATGGATTCCTCGGGCACGAGGGCATTGGAGGCGAAGCCGAGGAAGGTGAGCACGAGCATGCACATGCCCTGCACCGCGGCGGGCCGGGCGACGGTGGCGCCGATGAACGCGAACAGCCAGCTGATCGCGGTCGTGGCGAAGACGACCAGGACGGCGCCCGCCAGGAAGCCTGCGGTGTGCTCGGGCCGGTAGCCCATGCAGAAGCCGACGATCACCACCGTCGTCGCGGCGATGAGATAGCGCACCGTGCCAGCCAGCAACGCCCCGGCAACCGGTGCGGAGCGGGCGATCGGCATGGCGACGAACCGGTCGAACACGCCCGAATGGATGTCCTCGGACAGCTGCACACCGGTGGCGACCGAGGAAGTCAGCACGATCTGCACCAGCACGCCGGGAATCATGATCGGCAGATACGCCTCCATGCTGCCTGCGATGGCGGTGCCGAAGATGCTGCCGAACAACACCGGTCCCACGATAGGCAGCAGGATGGCGTCGTAGAGCAACTGCGGACTGTGCCGGAAGGTGAGCAACCCGCGCCAGGCCATCATCAGCGAATGCTGCAGGGCGGCAGACGCACTGACACGGGTGACCCGCGGAGCGCGCACAACCTGGGTGGGCTCGGCGGCGGTCTCGGTGGTGAGAGTCATGGCGGTTCTCGAACTTTCCCGGAGGGTGGTCACGTCACGCCGACGTTGTCGGTGGCCTTCGCGTGCCCGGTCAGCGACAGGAACACCTCGTTGAGGTCGGGCCGGTCGACCGCGAAACCACGCAGGGTGATGTCGGCGGCGCGGCAGGCGGCGACGATGTCGGCGCCGAGCGCGACATCACGCAGGGCGACGGTCAGCATGCCCGTCGAGGAACCTTCGGGGATGTCGCCGGTGAGGTCCTGGATCAGCGTCTCGGCGCGGCGCAGGTCCGCGGTGTCGGGGATGTCCAGGCGCAGAACCTGTTCTCCGATGGACGCTTTCAGCTCGGCGGCGGTGCCCTCGGCGACCAGCGTTCCTCGATCGATCACCGCGATCCGGTCGGCGAGCGCGTCGGCTTCCTCGAGGTACTGGGTGGTCAGCAGCACGGTCGCGCCGCGTTCGACGAGGCCGCGCACGATGCCCCACATGCGATCACGGGTGTGCGGGTCCAGGCCGGTGGTCGGCTCGTCGAGGAAGATCAGCGGTGGCACCGTGATCAGCGTCGCGGCCAGATCGAGGCGGCGGCGCATGCCGCCCGAGAACGCGGACACACTGCGGCGAGCGACGGCGGAGAGTTCGAACTCCTCGAGAAGTTCGTCGCTGCGCTGCGCGGCTTCGCGCCGCGACAGTCCCAGCAGCCGTCCGAAAAGGCGCAGATTCTCACCGGCGGTGAGGGTTTCGTCGACCGAGGCGTACTGGCCGGTGAGCCCGATCATCGAGCGGACCGCGGTCGCGTCGCGCACCACGTCGAAGCCGAACACCTCGGCGCTGCCACGATCCGGGCGCAGCAGGGTCGCCAGCATGCGGACCGTGGTCGTCTTGCCCGCCCCGTTGGGGCCGAGCATCGCGAACACCGAACCGGCGGGAATGCTCAGATCGATGCCGCCGACCGCGGTGAAGTCACCGTAGGACTTGCCGAGTCCGCTGGTACGCACGGCGATTTCGGTGCTACTCACTGCAGCCTCCCGGCATGATTCAGTACCGGTGCCGGGAATGACACGGGGACAAGGGCTTCCACCTCGTCGGCGGCGAGGGTGACGCCGCTGGCTGGGAATCGGCCCGCGTAGGCGGCGGCACGGGCGACCACATTCGGGTCGGCGACCCGGTCCAGCATGGCGGTGAGCGCGTCCGCGTCGAGATCGGCGGCGCGCAGGGTGTCGGCAAGGCCGAGCCGCGACAGCGCTCGCCCCCAATACGGTTGGTCGGCCTGGATCGAGCAGATCACCTGCGGCACACCGGCACGCAGCGCGGCGGCCGTCGTGCCCGCCCCGCCGTGATGCACCGCGGCGACGCAGCGCGGGAACACCGCGGCGTGGTCGACCTGGTCGACGATCGCGACCTCGGCGGACAGTTCGGGCTCGATGCCCGCCCAGCCCGCGGCGAGCAGCAGCCGCCTGCCGCGCCGGGCGCAGACCGTGCGCAGCATCGTCACCAGCGCCGCCGGATCGTCGACCGCCATCGAGCCGAAGCCGACATAGATCGGCGCCGCGCCCGAGTCCAGCCAGGCGGCCAGCGCGGAATCGACCGGGCCGCCGAGGGAACCGTCGGTGTCGACGGCGAATCCGGTGATCGGATGCCGATCCGGCAGCTCCGCCGCCAACCCGGGAAACAGGTCGACGTCGTAGGCCTGGATCGACACCCGGTCCGGCAGCGGATGTTCGACGATCCCGAACTCGGCGAGCGGTTCGGCCAGCGCGGCGTCGCGCGCCCACCGCAGCCCGGACCAGATCCACCGGTTGAGCGCACCGGGAATCCGCTCACCCCACGCGGTCGGCACCACCGGCACCGAGCGATTCGGATGGATCGGGAAGAAATGCACTGCGGCCAACGGCAATCCGACGCGCCGCGCGGCCTTCTCGGCCGCTTCCTCGCCCGCCATCCCGGTCACCAGCACGTCGTGGCCCGGAGCCAGGACGAGCAGGTCACGCACCGCCTCGGCTACACCGCGCCGCTGTAGATCCAGCACCGCACGCAGCCGCTGGCGCGGGCTGAGGCTGCGGAACCGGCGATCGGCGTGCTGGGTGGCCAGCAGTTCGGCACTGTCGCGACCGAAACCGACGGCGGGAACACCGTGTCCGGTCGCGAACTCGACGAGATTGGGGGAGAGGGCGAGCGTCACCGAGTGCCCGCGAGCCCGCAGTTCGCGGGCAAGCAGGATGCCGGGCTGGGCATCGCCCCGGCTCCCGGTGAAGGCCAGCAGTGCACGCATCGTCAGCCCGCGCTCAGCGCTGCCGACGCGGCGTCGGCGACCGGTGCGGCCGCGGCGGGCGCGGCGAGGGTGGTGACCGCGTAGATGGCCCTGGCGAATTCGGTGAGGAAGCGGTCCATCACCTCGGCGGGCAGTCCGGCGGGGTAGCGGGTGGAGACGTAGAGACCCTCGGGGCCGCGCACGACCCAGAAGTACACCTCGTCGGTGGAGTACGAGACGGCGCGCAGGGTGCGTCCGCGCAGGTCCGCGACCAGTTCGTAGTCCGGGAGCATGCGGATGTCGAGGAAGGAGGCGCCGAAGGTCGGGCCTTCGAGCGCGCCCGCCATCGCCAGGGAGCGGCCCCACGAGGCGTCGTTGCAGACATGGGCGCGCTTGAGCGCGGCCCGGGTGACATCCAGCGCGACCGACATGTCGGCGCCCGCGGGCAAGGTGATGTCGACCGGGACGACATTGACGAACCAGCCCATCGACTCGAGCCAGCTCAGATCGGGCCGGGTCGCGATCGGCATGATCGTGCGGAAACGGTCGTCGCCGAACACTTCCCGGGACGCGGCGGCGAGCGCGGCGAAGACGGTGACCGAGAGCCGGTGCTTGATCCGGCCGAGCGAGGCCTCCACCTCTTCGAGTTGCTCGAGGGTCAGCAGTGTGCGCGAGACACTGGGCTGGGCGTGCTCGCCGTCGAGCGCGGCGACCATGTCCTCGGCGAAACGTGGCATGGGCGAGCCGGGTTCACCGACGAAATCGCGCCACACCGCGACGGCGGGGGAGTCGGGGGTGAGTTCCTCGGCCGCGGACCGCTCGATGGCGGCGTAGTCGGCGGCGCTGCCGAAGGTGGCCGAATCGCGGATCTCGCCGCCGGTGCGCACGGCGGTGTAGAGGGTGCGCAGTTCGAGGATGAGCACGGCCTGCGAGTAGGCGTCGAGCACCGAGTGGTCGGCGGCGACCAGGACGGTGAAGTCGTCGGTGTCGTGGGCGACGGTGGCCACCAGCAGGTGCGGCCACACCAGCGGGGAAAGGCGCAGTTCCAGTGTGCCGCAGAGGAAGTCGTTGATCTGGTCGCCGTCGGTGAGATCGGCGACCGGAACGCCGGTGACCCGAACGGTGCCGGGGGCGGTGGTCACCCGGTGGTAGTCGCCGTCACCGGTGGGGGCGACGGTGGTGCGGAACCCTTCGTGGCGGTCGTGCCAGAGCTCCAGCGTCGTGGCCCACACCTGCGCGTCGAGCGGGGCGTCCATCTCGAAGATGGTGCCGATCCAGCGCCCGCGTCCCGGGCTGGGATCCTCGGGATCGAGGAAGCCGAGGTACTGGGAGTGGACGCTGGCGAGCGGGCGCTCGTCGTCGTACCAGGAACCGGGAGAGGCGAGTTCGGGCGTCCAGATCGACAGTGCGCCGGAGCGAATCCGGAATTCGGACAGGTGGGTGTATTCCATGCGGGGGTCACCTCGGGTGCGATGCAAGCCGAAATCGGCGCGAACGGGGAATGTCGGTGAGCGCGGCCGCGTCACCGGGTGTTGCTCTGGATCCCGCATCGGATGTAGCTGGCGAACCCTGGGCTATCCCGAGTCTATAACTCTGAGAGTTTTCTGAAATACGCGTTAGTCACAACTGGTCTATGTGAAGAAGCTCACTTTCGAATTGTGTCGGATCGCCAGCGTAACCCGGTGCCCCTGAAGTAAGGGGGTTTCTGTTCAGAAATCTGCGCGAAGGTGTCCGGCAGTGCTGTGATCTGCGGTTATGGCGCTGACGGAGTGCCGTACTCGGCGAGCACGGTGCCGTGCCGGACCACACCGGACAGTCCTGGCAGCTCTGCCGGGGGCGACCAGGACCGGAATCCGTCATAGCTGTCGCTGAAGAAATAGCGACCATCGAGATAGGCGTCGAGGTAGATCCGGTGCCCACCGTCGGGCAGCCGGACCACCGACTGACCCTCGCGCGGACCGCCCCATCCGGCCCAATCGCCGGTTGCCACGAACGTGTAGGGCCCGATCGGCCGATCGGCCACGGCGAGTTCGATCAGTTTGGAATCCTCGTTCTTGACGAACGCGAACACCCGGCCTGCCAGACGCACCAGCGTGGTGTCGATATAGCCGAGGGAACCGGGCTTGCCGGGGCCGAGTCCGAGCAGGGGGACCGGCGGAGCCCAGGTCGTGAGCCCGGCGTCGAGGGGGATCAGCAGGTGCGGGGTGAATCCGCGTCCCCAGGTGAGCGAGACGATGATGCCGACCCGGCCCTCGGCGTCGGCGTACCACTCCGGCGCCCAGGCCCCCTCGAGCCTGCCTGGCACGAGCATCGAGACATTGCCGAGGGCGGTCCAGGTGATCCGGTCCCGGCTGCGGGCCAGGCCGATCGCGGTGGCGTCCCCGGCGATCGTGTAGGTGAGGTAGTAGATGCCGTCGCTGTGCAGCAGGATGCTCGGATCGCGGACCAGGCCTGACGGCGGCGTGAACGCGTGCTCGCTGACGGCGGTGAAGTCGGTGCCGTCCGTCGATTCGTAGACGGCGAGGGTGGTGTCGCTGTCGGCGCGGAACGCGGTCATCGTGTACCGGGTCGGCGCGCCGGCCGGGTCGGCCCCGACGCCGGGCCCGAGTGCGGACTGCGCACGGGCTGTGCCCGCGGCCAGCAGCGGCAGCCCGGCCAGCAGTGCGAGGGCGGATCTGCGGCCCACGGTCATCGTCATGACGTGGGATTATCCGGCCGCATCTGCGCCGGGTACGGCAGGCGCGCCGGTCAGCCGCGGACGTCCACCGGTTCCACGTCCGGGGTGGATGCCGCAGCGGGCGCCACCGGCATCCGCGCGTCCAGGACCAGGCCCAGCAGGCCGATGGACAGGCAGACGGCCGAGACGGTGATGGCGATCGGATCGGTGTCGCCCGCCAGGGAGCCGGCGAGGATCACCGTCGCGATCGTGCCGGGCGCCGAACCGGCGAGCGTGGCGATCAGATACGGCAGCGTGCGGACCGAGGACAGGCCGCAGCAGTAGTTGACGATCGAGAACGGTGCCATCGGGATCATCCGCAGGGCGGCGACCGCCAGCCAGCCGCGCTGGGCCAGCCGGGCATCGATCGCCCGGACCGCGGGGTGGTTCAGGTGGTCGGCGACCCTGGCCCGCCCCACCGCGCGGACCCCGAGCAAGGCCAGCGTCGCGCTGACCCCGGTCGCGCCCAGCGCGATGACCGAACCGAGGACCGGCCCGAACAACACCCCGCTGGTCACCGTCAGGACGGTGCGCGGCACCGGCGCCACCGCGACGAGCGCATAGAAGAGGAAGAACAACACCGGCAGCAGCGGTCCCGCGCCACCCGCCCACTCCCTGATCTGCTGCGGCCCTGGCAGCGGAACCAGCATCGCCACCACGAACAGCACGGCGATCCCGGCCAGGGCCATGAGCAGGCGCGGGGATCGGATCAGTCGAGACACCGCGCCAGCGTACCGGCCGGTAGGGGATGGCCCCAGTGAGTGGACAGGGTGTCACAGTTAGCATCATGGATGAACCGGACACATCCTGGTTCGCCGCAGTATCCGCTGCTGGGCTGATGCTGCCGGATCGGCAGTACACCGCCGGTGCGGTCGTCGAATGGAAGAGAGAACAGCAGCTATGCCGATTGGTTCAGAGTCCGGGGCGGGGCTCGCACCGGATCCGGTGCCCGAATACGCCGCATGGCGCAAGGGCGTGGCGGGCGTGCTGGCCAAAGCGCGACGGGTCGAGGCCGCGGAGCTTCCCGCGGAGCCCGAGCATCTGCTCGACGAGACCACCTATGACGGGCTCACCATCGCCCCGCTCTACACCCGCCGCGACGAGCTGCCCGAGCAGCCGCTGCCCGGCGCGTTCCCGTACGTGCGTGGTGGCAGCGCCACCCGCGACCCGCAGCGCGGCTGGTTCGTCGCCGCCTTCGCCGGCTCGGCCGACGCCGCGGCCACCAACCGGACGATCCTGTCCTGGCTGGAGAACGGCGTCAGCGCCGTCTCGCTCGGCGTCGGCGCCGACGGCGTCGCGATCGCCGACATCCCCACCGCGCTGAGCGGCCTGCTCTTCGAACTGGCCCCGCTGACCCTGGTCGCGGGCGCCGACGTCGACGCCGCCGCCGACCAGGTCTTCTCGCTGCTCGACGGCTACCAGCTCGCCGACCGCGCCGGAATTCAGGTCGGACTCGGCGCGGCCCCGCTGACGAGCGGGTTCGCCGGCACCGCCGACATCGACACCGAACAGGCCGTCGCGCTGGCGACCCGCGCGATCGCCCGACCGGAGACGGTGCGCGCGATCACGGTCGACGGCACCGCCTTCCACAACGCCGGCGCCGCCGACGCCCAGGAACTCGGCGCGTCCGTCGCCGCGGGCCTGGCGTACCTGTGGGCGCTGACCGCTGCGGGTGTCGACATCGCCGACGCGTTCGGCCAGCTCGAGTTCCGCTTCGCGGCCACCGACGATCAGTTCGCCACCATCGCGAAATTCCGTGCCGCCCGGCGACTCTGGGCCCGCGTGGCCAACGTGTGTGGTGCGCCCGCCTTCGGCGCGGCGCCACAGCACGCGGTCACCTCGGCCGCGATGATGACCCAGCGCGATCCGTGGGTGAACCTGCTGCGCACCACCCTGGCCGCCTTCGGCGCCGGTGTCGGTGGTGCCGACTCGGTCACCGTGCTGCCCTTCGACTCCGCGCTGCCCACCGGCGAACTCGGTGTGTCGCAGTCGTTCTCGGAGCGCATGGCCCGCAATATCCAGCTGCTGCTGCTCGAGGAGTCCCGCCTCGGTCACGTGCAGGACCCGGCCGCGGGCTCCTGGTACGTCGACTCGCTGACCGACGAACTGGCCGCCAAGGCCTGGGAGTTCATGCAGGAGATCGAGGCCGCCGGCGGTTACCCCGCCGCGCTCGCCGCCGGTCTGGTCGCCGAGCGTATCGCCGAGACGGCCGCCACCCGCGCCGCCGACATCGCGCACCGCAAGACCGCGGTCACCGGTGTCAACGAATTCCCCAACCTCGCCGAGACACCGCTGTCGGAGCAGGCGCGCGCCGATGTCTCGGTCGCCCGCTACGGCGCCGCGTTCGAGTCGCTGCGCAACCGGTCCGACGCGTACCTCGCGGCCAACGGCGGCCGCCCGAAGGCGCTGATCGTGCCGCTCGGCCTGGTCGCCGAACACAACGCGCGCACCATCTTCACCGCGAATGTGCTGGCCTCCGGCGGCATCGAGTCGGTCAACCCCGGCCCGCTGACTGTCGACGGTATCGCCGCCGCCGCTGCCGATTCCGGCGCGCGGATCGCGGTCCTGTGTGGTGCGGACAAGCGCTACGGCGAGGAAGCGGGCGCCGCGGTCGACGCGTTGCGCGCCGCGGGCATCGACACGGTACTGCTGGCCGGGCCGGAGAAGTCGGTCGCGCAGTACAGCGGTACACAGCGTCCCGACGGGTACCTGACCCTGCGCATCGACGCGGTCGCGGTCCTGTCGCAGCTGCTGGAGAAGGTGGGAGCCTGATGACCACATCCGATATCGAGCACCTGATCGGTAGTTTCGCCGAGGTGCCGCTCACCGAGCGCGCGCCCGAGGCCGCCGACGTGGACGACGCGCAGGTGAAGGAGTTCGTGGCCGAGGCCGCAGCGGCCAACCACACCACCGCCGACCAGCTCACCTGGGCCACACCCGAGGGCATCGACGTGCCGCCGGTCTTCACCAAGGCCGACCGGGATGCCGTTGTCGCGCAGGGCTATCCGCTCGACACCGTGCCGGGCGTCGCGCCGTTCCTGCGTGGTCCCTACCCGACCATGTACGTCAACCAGCCGTGGACCATCCGCCAGTACGCGGGTTTCTCCACCGCCGCCGACTCCAACGCCTTCTACCGCCGCAACCTGCAGGCCGGTCAGAAGGGCCTCTCGGTGGCCTTCGACCTCGCCACCCACCGTGGTTACGACTCCGATCACCCGCGCGTGCAGGGTGACGTCGGTATGGCGGGCGTCGCGATCGACTCCATCCTGGACATGCGCCAGCTCTTCGACCAGATCCCCCTGGATCAGGTGTCGGTGTCGATGACCATGAACGGCGCGGTGCTGCCGATCCTGGCGCTCTACGTCGTCGCCGCCGAGGAGCAGGGCGTCACGCCCGAGCAGCTGGCCGGAACCATTCAGAACGACATTCTGAAAGAGTTCATGGTCCGCAACACCTACATCTACCCGCCCAAGCCGTCGATGCGGATCATCTCCGACATCTTCGCCTTCACCAGCGCGAAGATGCCGAAGTTCAACTCGATCTCCATCTCGGGCTACCACATCCAAGAGGCAGGTGCGACAGCCGATCTGGAGCTGGCCTACACCCTGGCCGACGGTGTGGAGTACATCCGCGCCGGTATCGCGGCGGGCATGGATGTCGACAAGTTCGCCCCGCGCCTGTCGTTCTTCTGGGCCATCGGCATGAACTTCTTCATGGAGGTCGCCAAGCTGCGCGCGGGCCGCCTGCTGTGGAGCGAGCTGGTCTCCAAGTTCGAGCCCAAGAGCGCGAAATCGCTGTCGCTGCGCACCCATTCGCAGACCTCCGGCTGGTCGCTCACCGCGCAGGACGCCTACAACAATGTGGCGCGCACCTGTATCGAGGCGATGGCCGCGACCCAGGGCCACACCCAGTCGCTGCACACCAACGCCCTCGACGAGGCACTGGCGCTGCCGACGGACTTCTCCGCCCGCATCGCCCGCAACACCCAGCTGCTGATCCAGCAGGAGTCCAACACCACGCGCCCGATCGATCCGTGGGGTGGCTCGTACTACGTCGAGTGGCTCACCCACCAGCTGGCCGAGCGCGCCCGCGCGCACATCGCCGAGGTGGAGGCGCACGGCGGTATGGCACAGGCGATCTCGGAAGGCATTCCGAAGCTGCGCATCGAAGAGGCCGCCGCCCGCACCCAGGCGCGCATCGACACCGGGCAGCAGCCGGTGATCGGCGTCAACAAGTACCAGGTCGAAGAGGACCACGAGGTCGAGGTCCTCAAGGTCGAGAACTCGCGCGTGCGCGCCGAGCAGATCGAGAAGCTGGAACGCCTTCGCGCCGAACGGGATTCGGTCGCCGTCGAGGCCGCGCTGGCGAACCTGACCCGCGCTGCCGCCGCCACCGAGGGCGGGATGGAGAACAACCTCCTGGCGCTGGCCATCGACGCCGCCCGCGCCAAGGCCACCGTCGGTGAGATCTCCGACGCACTGGAGAAGGTCTACGGCCGCCATCAGGCCGAAATCCGTACGCTCTCCGGTGTGTACCGTGACGAAGCAGGCAAGGCATCCAACATCGGCGCGGCCATCGCGCTCGTCGAGGAGTTCGCCGAAGCCGAGGGCCGTCGTCCCCGCATCCTGGTCGCCAAGATGGGCCAGGACGGCCACGACCGCGGCCAGAAGGTGATCGCGACCGCGTTCGCCGACCTCGGTATGGACGTCGACGTCGGCCCGCTGTTCCAGACCCCCGAAGAGGTGGCGCGCCAGGCGGCCGACAACGACGTGCACATCGTCGGTGTCTCCTCGCTGGCCGCGGGTCATCTCACGCTGGTGCCCGCCCTGCGGCAGGCACTGGCCGATGTCGGTCGCCCCGACATCATGGTCATCGTCGGCGGTGTCATCCCGCCCGGTGACTTCGACGAGCTCTACGAGGCAGGCGCGGCGGCGATCTTCCCGCCCGGCACCGTGATCGCCGATGCCGCCATCGACCTGCTGAAGAAGCTGGCCGCCTCCCTCGGCCACGAGATCGGCGGCGGCGCAGCCGAATGAGCGATGCCGCACACACGGCCGGGGGTGGCCAGGCCCACCCCCGGCTCGGCACCACCGCGGGTGTCGGTGCCCCGCGCAACGGCGACCGGACCGTCACCGGCGTCCGCCGCACGATCGACGTCGACGCGCTCGCCGACGAGGTGAAGGCCGGACAGCGCTCGGCCCTGGCCCGCGCGATCACCCTGGTGGAATCCACCCGCGCCGACCACCGCGAACTGGCCCAGCAGTTGCTGCTGCGGCTGGGCACCGAGCCGGGCACCGTGGTGTCCAACCGGGTCGGTATCACCGGTGTCCCCGGCGTCGGCAAGTCGACGTTCATCGACGCGCTCGGCATGTACCTGCTCGGCAAGGGGCATCGGGTCGCGGTCCTGGCCGTCGACCCGTCCTCGACCCGCACCGGCGGTTCGATTCTCGGCGACAAGACGCGCATGGCCCGGCTGTCGCTGGAAGCCGACGCGTTCATCCGGCCCTCGCCCACCGCGGGCACCCTCGGCGGCGTCGCCAAGGCCACCCGCGAGACCATCGTGCTGCTCGAGGCCGCAGGCTACGACGTGATCCTGGTCGAGACCGTCGGCGTCGGCCAGTCCGAGGTCACCGTCGCCAACATGGTCGACGTCTTCTGCTTCCTCACCCTCGCCCGCACCGGCGATCAGCTACAGGGCATCAAGAAGGGTGTGCTGGAGCTGGCCGAGCTGGTCGCGGTGAACAAGGCCGACGGCAAGCACGAGATGGAAGCCAAGAGCGCGGCCCGTGAGCTCCAAGGTGCCCTGCGGCTGATCCACCCGCACGACGCCCTGTGGCGCCCGCCCGTGCTCACCATGAGCGGTCTGGAAGGCCAGGGCCTGGACAAGTTCTGGGACACCGTCCTCGAACATCGCCGCGTCCTCACCGAGGCGGGGGAGTTCGCCGAGAAGCGCCGCCGCCAGCAGGTCGACTGGACCTGGACCATGGTTCACGACCAGATCCTGCGCCGCCTCGCCGACAACCCGGCCGTGAGATCCGTTCGCGCCCACATCGAATCCGCCGTCCGCGACGGCACCCTCACCCCGGCACTCGCCGCCGAACAAATCCTCAGCGCCTTCGACGCCTGACCAGAATTTTCGCGACCAAGGGTTGCGCGAACTCTTGTCGGTGTGAATACTTAGGTATGTGCCTAAGTATTCATCGGGTGAGCCGGACGGAGGACTCGACAGTGTCTTCCGGGCGCTGGCGGATCCGACTCGGCGGGCGATCGTCGAGCGGCTCGCTCGCGGCCCCGCGTCGGTGTCGGACCTCGCGGCGCCGTTCGAGGTCGCGCTGCCGACCATCGTGCAGCACCTGAAGGCGCTGGAAGCAGGGCAGCTCGTCAGCTCGGCCAAGATCGGGCGCGTGCGCACCTACCAACTCGTGCCCGGGGCCTTCGGGCTCGCGATCGACTGGTTGCGGCAGCAGCGGCCACCGGCCGAACGGCAGCTGGACCGGCTCACGGCACTACTCACCGAATCAGCGAACAACACAGAGGGAGAACAACAATGACCGACACCGCTACCCGCTCCATCGCCCACGCTCAGTTCACCATCGAGCGCGAGGTGCCCGTCGCGCCTGCCGTCGCGTTCCAGGCATTCGCCGATCCCACCGTCAAGAGCAAGTGGTTCGGCGGCGAAGAAGGCTGGGAACAGGGTGAGGTCTCCGTCGACTTCCGCGTCGGCGGCCTCGAGATCAACGAGGGCACCTTCCAGGAGACGACGACCTCCCGTTTCGTCGCCACCTACACCGACATCGTCGACAACGAACGCCTCGTCTACACCTACGACATGTGGCTCGACGGCGCCCACATCTCCACCTCGGTCGCCACCTGGGAATTCGAGCCGACCGCCACCGGCACCAAGCTCACCCTCGTCGAATTCGGCGCGCACCTCGACGGGCACGACACCGGCGCCCAGCGCGAGGAGGGCACCCGCGAACTCGTCGAGGCCCTGGCGACGTATCTGGAATCGATCGCCTGACGCGGCTCACCCGTGCCCCATCGCCCCCATGTCCATCGGCGGCTGCTGTCCCGGCGCCAGGACCAGGAACTGGCCCATCATGCCCTGGTCCTCGTGATGCAGCAGATGGCAGTGGTACATGTACGGGAACGTCGGGTCGGTGTGATCGGCGAAATGCATGGCCAGGGTATAGGTGGCGCCCGGCGCGGTATAGACCGTGTCCTTCCAGCCGGAAAGGGCAGGGGGAGGCGGGTTTCCGTCGATCGCCAGGATCTGGAACTGGACATCGTGGACGTGGAAGTTGTGCGGCCAGTTGTCCTTGTTGCGCACCGACCAGACCTCGGTGGTGTCGACGGGAATCGTCATATCGATGCGGTTCATGTCCATCCGGCGGTTGTTGATCATGAACCACCGCAACGCGAAGGTCCGGGTCGGCGCCGTGTTCGCCGCGGTGAGTGGGCGCATCGGCACGAGGGCGGCGGGGAGGGCCGCCGATTGCCGCAGGGTGTCGGCGGCGCGGAGGTCCAGGATGTCGAAGGAGTCGTCGAAGCCGAATTCGGCGGCCCGATCGATGCCGTCGCGGTCACCGATCGGCAGGGACCGTACCGTGATGTTCTCGCCCGCGCGGACGGTGACCACGATCTCGGCCCGCTCACCCGGGCTGAGCGGGAGCTGGCTCAGGGCAACGGGTTCCGGCAGCAGACCGCCGTCGGTACCGATCAGCTGGAACTGTCTGCCGTCGGCGAGCGCGAGGTTGTAGAGGCGGCCCGACGACCCGTTGAGGATGCGGAGCCGGACGCGTTCGGTCGTGACGGTGAAGTGGGCGCCCGCGATGCCGTTGGTCACGATGGTGTCGCCCAGCAGGCCGACATCGGTGGCGTCGGATTCGTCGAGTGTGCCGTCGGCGGTGAATCGGCGATCCTGGATCACCAGCGGAATATCGTCTACGCCATAGTCTTTCGGTAGCTCCAGGCGATCGGTGGCATCGTCGTCGATCAGGAAGAAGCCGGCCAGCCCGCGCTGGACATGCTTTTCGGTCGCGCCGTGCGGATGCGGGTGATACCAGAGCGTCGCGGCCTGCTGATCCACCCGCCAGCGCGGCATCCACTCCGCGCCGGGGGCGATCATCTGATGCGGTCCACCGTCGAAGGCCGCGGGCAGATGCATCCCGTGCCAATGCACCGAGGTCGGTTCCGGGAGATCGTTGACGACCGTGACGGCGACCTCCTCACCTCGCCGCGCGCGGATCGTGGGGCCGAGAACGGATCCGCTGTAGCCCCAGGTCGGTGTGCGGGAGCCCGGCAGCATCTCGGTGCTCCCGGTCTGCACGCGCAAGGCGAATCGGTGGACACCGTCGGCGCCGACGGTCGACGGGGCCTGTGGCGGGATCGGCAGCGGACGCGTTGCCGTCCCGGCCGCCGCACCCGGCGCCGAGGGCCGGATCGAACACCCGGCCGCGTAGGCGACCGGGACGAGGGCGAGGCCGGTGAGGAATCCTCGTCGCGAGACCACATGTGCTCCTTGTCTGTGCGGGAAACTCCAGCTTCGATCGGCCGCGACCTCGACAACTCCGCCCAGCGGCCGGACCCGCCGGACCGAATCCGGCCGCGCGGCCCTTGCGGACGCGCCGATCGCGTGCTAGCCGCGCTCCGTCACCTACCGTGGGTGCGTGATCGACATCAGCGCACACCGGGACCTGCGGCCGCTCCTGCGCCAGCTGCCGCTGGTGCTGATCCCGGTGTTGCTGCTGGCCAGCACCTACCCGGGGCAGTACCGGGTGCCTGCGCACTACTGGGTGCTCGCCGTCACCGCGGGCGTGGTGTTCCTCGCCGGAGCGCGGTGGCCGCTGGCTGTGTCGATCGTGCTGTCGGCGCTCGCCGTGCCGATGCTGCGCACACCGGCCTGGGGCGTGTCGGGCCTGGTGCCCTCTCTCGGTGCGGTGGCACTGGTCGATGTCGTCGCGCGCACGCATCGGCGCGACACAGTGTGGGTGGCGACAGCGTGCTGGGCGGCGGCCGTCGTCCTCGGGCGGGTCGGACTGCACGACACCTCCATCGGCCGGGCGTCCACCGTCGTCGAGGCCGTGGCGTATGTGGGACTGCCGCTGCTGCTCGGGCTGTACCTGCGTGGTCAGCGAGACCTCGCGGAGAACCTGCGGATGCGCGCGGCCGAGGCCGAAGCACGGACCCGCATCGACGAACGCGCGGCCATGGCGCGGGAACTGCACGATGTGGTCGCCCACCACATGGCCTCGATCATCCTGCGCATCTCCGTCGCCGGACGTGTTGTGCGGGAAGCGGATCCGCGCATCTTCGCCGTTCTCGACGATGTCCGCGGCACCGCGGCCGACGCGCTGGCCGACATTCGCCGGTTTCTCGCGGCGCTGCGTGATCCCGCGCTCGGGACGGTCTCGCTGGTCGAAGCCGACGCGGTCGTCACCGAGGTCACCGCCGCGCTCACCCGGGCCCGCGCCGCCGGATTCACCGTCGAGGCCGACCTCGAGACCGAACTCGGCACGCTCGACGCGATGAGCAGACTCACCCTGTTGCGCCTGGTCCAGGAATCGCTGACCAATGTCATGAAGCACGCGGATCGCGGTGTGCCCGTGCGATTCCGGATCGGCAAGCGCGACGACGGCATCGGCGTCGAGGTGGTCAGCGGCGGCCGTGACACCCCGGCAGCGCCGGGACACGGCATCGTCGGGATGCGTGAACGGGTCGCCCTCGCCGGCGGCACCCTGTCCGTCGGCGCCGACGCCGACCACTGGGTGGTGCGGGCCTGGCTGCCCGATGCCGTACAGGGAGTCGACGCGTGATCACGGTGCTGCTGGTGGACGACCAGCGCCTGGTGCGGGCAGGCGTGCGCATGCTCATCGAGGACACCACCGACCTCGCCGTCGTCGGTGAGGCCGCCGACGGCGTCGAGGCGGTGCGGCAGTTCGCCGAACTCGTGCCCGATCTCGTCGTCATGGACCTGCGCATGCCCGGCCTCGACGGCGTCGCGGCCACCCGGCAGATCCTCGCCCTGTCGCCGCGCGCGAAGGTGCTGGTGCTCACCACCTTCGACGACGACGATCACCTGTTCCCAGCCCTCGCCGCCGGAGCCGCAGGGTATTTCGTCAAGGACACCGACCCCGAGGTTCTCCTCGACGCCATCCGGCGCACAGTCGACGGCGACCTGCTGTTCTCGCCCACTCTCCTGCGCCGCCTGGTGAACCGGGCTCTCGACGCCCAATCGGCTCCCAGCCCGGCCCCCGCACCCGATCTGACACCCCGCGAACTCGATGTCTTGCGCCTGGTCGGCGACGGATACGGCAACCAGGAGATCGCCGACCGGCTCCATCTCGGCGTGAGCACCGTCAAGAGTCACATCGCGAACCTGCTCGAGAAGACCGGTACCGACAACCGCGTCCGCCTCGCCGTCTACGCCTCCAAGCTCACCGGCGACTGATATCTCAATGGTGAGATACATCATGATTAACTAACTCAATATTAAGATATATTCGACCTGTCAGTGAGTCGGGTTGTCGCACAGGAGGATTGATCATGCGGATCGCGGTGTTCGGAGCGGGTGGAGCCGTCGGCAGCAGGGTGGTGGCCGAAGCGGTGGCGCGCGGGCACGAGGTGACCGCGGTGGTGCGGCGGGCCGTGGTGATGCCGGACGGGGTGCGGGTGCGGATCGGTGACGCGGCCTCTGCCGACGACGTCGAAAAGCTGAGTGCCGGTCACGATCTCGTGATCGCGGCGACGCGCCCCGCGGTTGGGCGCGAGTCCGAACTGCCGGTGGTCGCGGCGGCGATGCTCGACGGCGTGGCCCGCGGCGGCGTGCGGTTGCTCGTCGTCGGCGGCGCGGCGACGCTGGTGGTGCCAGGCGCCGGGGCATTGCTGCACGAAACCCCGGATTTCCCCGCCGAACTCGCCGCGATCGCGCGGGCGTGCGCCGAACAGCTCGCCGCGTGCCGAGCCGATGCGGAGGCCGACTGGACCTATCTGAGTCCGCCTGCCGAGCTCGTTGCGGGTGAACGTACCGGGAGCTACCGGGTCGGTGCCGACGAACTGCTGGTCGACGTCGACGGAGTGTCGACCATCTCGATGGAGGACTTCGCGGTCGCCCTGCTCGACGAGGCGGAACACCCGGTCCACCGACGCGCCCGCTTCACGGTGGCGGCGGCCTAATTCGGCCAGGGGGCATTGTTTCTGGTGACGAATCGGTAAGGAACCGGTAACGGTGATGTGATCTTTGCCGATACTGTGATCGACCGCACTGAGCGGTCGGTTTTCAGTAGGAGGCTCGATCGATGAGGTGCCGCGGCGCGGTCTCGGCGTTGGTGGCGGTGCTCGTCGCCGTGGGTTCGACAGTGGTCGGCGCGGGCGGCGTCGGCGCGGAGGCGCCGGAATCCGGTGCCGTGGTGACGCATCGGGCGGTGGCGGTCGACGGGTCGCGGGCCGAGGTGACCTCGGTCGACGGGCGCCAGGTGACGGTGCGGATCTATTCGGCGGCCATGGCGCGCGAGGTCTCGGTGAAGGTGCAGCGGCCCGCGGACACCTCGGTGCCGCGGCCGTCGCTGTATCTGGTGAACGGCGCCGGTGGCGGTGAGGACACCGCGACCTGGGAGCAGAACACCGATGTCGTGGATTTTCTGGCGGGCAAGGACGTCAATGTCGTCATGCCGGTGGGCGGTGCGTGGAGCTACTACACCGACTGGCGCGAGCCGGATCCCATGCTGGGCGTGAACAAGTGGCGCACCTTCTTCCTCGACGAGCTGCCCGCGCTCGTCGACACGATGTTCGAGACGACCGGCCGGAACGCGATCGCCGCGAACTCCATGACCGTCACCTCGGTGCTGCAGCTCGCGATCGCGAAACCCGGCCTGTTCCGGTCGGTCGCGGCCTACAGCGGCTGCGCGCAGATCAGCGACCCGGTGGGCAGGCAGTTCGTGAACGTCGTCGTCGGCACCGGTGGCGGCGACGCGTCGAACATGTACGGCCCGCCCGGTGACCCGGAGTGGGTCGCCAACGATCCCGTCGTCAATGCCGAGGGCCTGCGCGGCACCAAGCTCTACATCTCCAACGGCAACGGCCTGCCCGGCGAGCACGACAAGCTCGGCGACCCGCACCTGGTCACCTGGGGGCCGGTCGGCCTGGCCAATCAGATCGTGGTCGGCGGCGTGATCGAGGCCGCGACCGGCTGGTGCACCAAGAACCTGCAGGACCGGCTCGCCGAGCTAGACATTCCCGCCACCTTCGATGTGTCGACCCAGGGCACCCATTCGTGGGGCTACTGGCAGAAGGCGTTCAAGAACTCCTGGCCGCTGCTGGCCGAAGGGATGGCGATCCCCGCCTGATCAGCGCAGGTCGAACAGCGTGACCGCGTTGTCGTGGCACACCTTGCGCAGCCAGTCCGGCCCGAGGTCCAGCCGCTCGAGCGCCTGGACGGCCTCGGCGTACGGGTAGGGGATGTTGGGGAAGTCGCTGCCGAACAGGATGCGATCGGCGAAGCGGCGCAGCCGTTCCCGCTCGGTGGGCGGGAACGGCGCGCCGCCTTCGCTGAAGTCGGTCCACACCATCGTCGTGTCCAGGTACAGCCGCGGGTACCGCTCGGCCAGGTCGAGGAACTCGCTGTACTCGGGGGTGCCCATGTGCGCGATGATCAGCCGCAGCGCCGGAAAGCGGCGCAGCAGTTCGGCGATGGGCGCCGGGCCGGTGAATTCGCCGGGGGCGGGCCCGGATCCGCAGTGGATGAGCACGGGCACGCCGGTCTCGGCGAGGATCGCCCACACGGGGTCGAGCAGTGGGTCCAGCGGTGAGAAGGCGCCGACCTGGATGTGCACCTTGAAGACTCGCGCGCCACCGGAGATCGCGGCGCGGACGTACTCGGGTGCCTCCGGTTCGGGATAGAAGGTGGCGGTGTGCAGGCAGTCGGGTGTGCGGGCGGCGAACTCGGCGGTCCACTCGTTGAGCCAGGCGGCCATCTGCGGCTTGTGCGGGTACACCAGCGAGGTGAACGCGCGGACGCCGAAGTCGCGCAGGGTCTTCAGCCGCACCTGTTCGTCGTCGCGGTAGGTGATCGGCCACGGACGGCCGGTCAGCGGGCCTGCCTGGTCGAAGTACGCCCACACCTTCCGCATCACCTGGTCGGGCATGAAGTGGGTGTGCACGTCGACGATCGCGGGCAGCTCGAGGCGTCGGCGGAAGTCGGCGAGATAGGCGGCGGTATCGACGGTCACGAGGGCGGCTCCGGGTACAGGCGACGGGCGAAGGCGCCGACGCGGGTGACGAGACGTTCGAAGAAGACGGCGGGGTCGGTGCCGATCACGATGTCGGCGTTGGGCTCCCTGCCCCACATGCCCGCCCAGTCGGCGACGGTGGCCGCCCGGGTGATGGTGCCCGCCAGTTCGACGTCGACGGTGGCGGGGCGGGTCAGCACCAGAGCCGGGTCCAGCGCGACCGCCGCCGCGAACGGATCGTGCATGTGCGCGAGATAGCCCAGGTCGTACAGATCGTGGAAGTCGAAGTAGAACCGCACCGCGTCGACGAGATACCGGATGATCGGATTGCTCGCCGCCGAACGCCATTCGGGGGCAACGCCCGCGGCGACCCGTTCGATCGGCGTGCTGTGCGCGGCCTCGGCCAGCCGGGCCAGGTGCTCGGGCCGCATCTCGATGGACTCGGTGATGTCGAGCGCGCACACCAGCGGCCTGCGATCCGGCGCCGCCGCCGAGAACGCGTCGAACACCTCCTTGGCCGCCTCGGGGTCGACGTGGATGTTCCACTCGTTGGTCGGGGTGGTGTTGCCCGGATGGTTGAACGCGCCGCCCATGATCACCAGGCGCCGCAACAGCCGGGGCAGTTCGGGTTCGATGCGCAGGGCCAGCGCGAGATTGGTCAGCGGGCCGGTGCACAGGCCGATCGCCGAGCCGGGATTCGCGCGGGCCAGGTCCACCCACATCTGCGCCGCCGACCGGTCCGACAGCGGGCGAGACGAGACGGGCAGTTCGGCATACCCGAGGCCCTGCGGGCCGTGCGTGTCCTCGGTGGTGCGCAGCGGCACGGCCAGCGGTCCGTCCGTGCCTGCGGCCACCTCGATCTCGTCGGCCTGGGCAAGATCGAGCAGGGCGAGGGTGCTCACCGCCACCTGTGCAGTCGGCACATTGCCCGCGGTCGCGGCGATCCCGATGATCCGCGCCTCCGGTGACGCCAGCAGATAGAGCAGCGCCAGCGAATCATCGATTCCGGTGTCCACGTCGAGGATGATCTGCTGTGCCACAGGTCGAGGGTAGCCGCGGCGGGAGGCCCGGATCCCGCGGGAGGTCCGGGCCGGGCGATCAGTAGGTCGGCAGGCTGAACTTCTCGGTGTGGCCGAAGAAGATCTTCTTGGTGATCGGCCGCATCGGACGCGACATCATCATCCGCACATTCACCTTCGCCAGGTTGGTCATCAGCTTGGTGCGCGGGAGCATCATCGCGATGCCGCCGCCGGGAATCTCCTTGGCTTCGGCCAGGAACGGCGTGATCGTGTCCTGATAGCGCCGCAGGGCGCCGGGCAGATCCGCCGGCGTTGCGGCGATCTCGGCGGCCAGGACATAGGCGCCGACCACGGCCATCGCGGTGCCCATGCCGGTCATGGGGGAGCCGCAGTAGCCCGCGTCGCCGACCAGCGTGACGCGGCCGACGGCCAGGTCCGGCACGTCGACGCGGGCGAGTTCGTCGAAGTAGAAATCGGGGGTGGTCTCCATCGCGGCGAGCACCGCGGGCGCGTGCCACCCGGCCTCACCGATGGCACGGCGGATCAGGGCGCGCTGGGCGTCGGGGTCGCGCCGCAGGGCGGGGTCGACGTCGGTGCGGATGGTAATGATCGCCTTCGCGGTAGCCGGGTCGCCGTCGGGGCGGATACCGAGCATGGCGCCGGGAACCAGGCGCATGCCGAACCAGCCGGGCTCGACCCGCGGCGGGGTCGGCATCGTGAAGAACGCGCCGTAACCGCCGAGATTGGTGCTGAACCGCTCCTCCGGACCGAAGACGAGCCTGCGTGTCGCCGAGTGCACGCCGTCGGCGCCGATCACCAGGTCGAAACGTTCGGTGCGGCCCGAGGCGAAGGTGACCACGACGCCGGTGTCGTCCTGCTCGACCTGTTCGATCCACTCGCCGTAGCGGTAGTCGAGGTGGCCGTTGTCGGCGATCGCCAGCGCGTCGAGCAGGACCTGGTTGAGGTCGCCGCGGGTGATCTCGATCTCGGCGACCGCACCCTGACCGTCGAAATCCTCCATCGCCATGCGGGCGTAGACGCGGCCGTCGCCGTCGATGTAGGACATGCCGCGCTCGTCGAGCTGGTACTTGCGGATGCCTTCCATCAGGCCCATCCGCTCGGCCGCTTCCCGGCTCGGTCCACGCAGATCCACGGCCTGGCCGCCGGGGCGGGGAACCGCGGCACGCTCGACGACGGTGGTGCGAATGCCGCTGCGCAGCAACTGGAGTGCGACCGCGTTGCCCGCGATACCGCCGCCGGAGACCAGAACGTGCAGGGGGCTGGTGGTGGTCATGGTGTGTCCCGTCTGGAGAACGAATGTCTTAGACATATGTCTAACATCTGGGTTGCACGTATGTCTAGTACAAATGTCTAAGACGGTCGGGTAGTCTCGCGGCATGGGTAATCGAGAAGACCTGCTGGCGGGGGCGCGCAAGGTCATCCTGGAACGCGGCGTGGCCAAGGCGACCGCGCGCGATATCGCCGCGGCCGCCGGGGTGAGTCTGGCCGCGATCGGCTATCACTTCGGGTCCAAGGAACGGCTGGTCACCGAGGCGCTGAGCGAGGCTCTCGGTAACTCGATCGGTGACGCGATGGAGGAGCTGATCGACACGGGCGCCGGTACATCGCCGCTGGCCGGGCTCACCCGGCTGTGGAACGGGATGCCCGCCGTGTTCGCCGGCAATCACGAGGCGATGCTGGCCAGCCTGGAGAACATCGTGCGGATCGTGCGCTCCGACGAGGCCCGTGCCCAGCTCGGTGACCAGCTCTCGGGTGCCTATACCGATCTCGCGGCGAATCTGCGCGCGGCGCATCCGGAACTCGACGAGACACAGGCCGACGCGATCAGCCGGTTGTACTTCGTCCTCGCGCAGGGCCTCGGTGTGCTGTGGTTGCTGAATCCGGGTGAAGTGGTGGCCGACGGTGATCAGCTGGCGGAGGCGGTGCGCGCGCTCGCGGGTCGCTGAGACCGTCTGCCAGGTCAGGGATCTGCGTGACAGGTCAGGTGCGTTGGTCCGGTAGCTCCAGCCAGAACGGCTGCGCGGACCCGTAGGGCGGTGCGGGCCAGCGGAAGTCGGCGTACTCGGCGAATGCCGGCGCGGCGGTGACGAGTTCGCCGTGGGTGACGGTCGCCGCCGGATCGGGCGCCGCCGCGGCGGGGTGCGTAGCGGCGCGATCACCTGCCAGGAGCCAGGAAGCGGTGCGGGCCAACGAGACTCGCACGTCGCGACCTGCTCCGTCGTCGGCTCGCGCCAGCAGTGCGTCCAGGATGCCCGCGGCGAGGAGATACCCGGAGCCGTGGTCGAGCGCTTGCGCAGGCAGCGCACCGGGGCGATCCGGTGAGCCTTCGATCAGCGAAATACCTGATGTCGCCTGGACGATGCTGTCGAAACCACGTCGGGTGGCCCACGCTCCGGCTGTGCCCCATGCCGAGACGGACGCGTCGATGAGATCGGGCCTCGTTGCCCGAACGCCCGCCGCGGCGAGCGCACCCGGCCGGTAGCCCGTCACCAGCACATCGGCGGCGGACAGGAGATTTTCGAATGTCGTGAGGTCGGTGCGCAGGTCGAGCAGGGTCGACCGTTTGCCCTGGCAGGTGTCGGCGAACTGCCAGTCGATTTCGGGCAGCTGCGGCGGATCGACGCGGAGCACATCGGCGCCGAGCAGCGCGAGGGTGCGGGTCGCGACGGGCCCGGCCAGGACCCTGGTCAGGTCGAGAACCCGGATGCCACGCAACGGGTGTTCGGCGGTCGGACGCCACGTAGACGGGTTGGAATGCGCCGAATTCGGCAGTGTGACGGTGTCGGCGCGCCGGTCGACTGTCACCAGCGGACCGGCTGCGGCCGCCCGGCCCATGGGACTGCCTGCCCATTCGGACTCGGTGCGCACGCGCACGGCGATCGCACCAGCGGCGGCCGCCAGATCCTCGACTTCGACCGCGGGCATGGCGGCCACCCTGGCGGCGAACTGCGCGGCGTCGGCCGACGGAGACAGGCCGAGGGCGTGGGTCAGGCGGTCGCGATGGTGCGGATAGTTGGCATGGGTGCGTACCCACCCGTCGGCGGTGTGAAAGAAGCCGGACAGCTCGGCGAAAATAGACGGCGCGCTGCCACCGCGGCGAAACAGCCGCTCACTGGAGAACGCCGCGCCGACCCGGGCCGGATCGAGGGCAGACGGCCTGGTCGCCAGCCCGTGCGCTGCGCGGATCCGGTTCGCGGCCGCGCCGACAGCCGTCACCGACCCCGCGGCCAGTGCCCAGACCGGTAGCGTGGCCGCGAGCCGGTCACCCGGATCCGGCTCGTCGGCCCCGGCCGATACCGCGAGTCCCAGACCGGTCTCGTAGGCGTGCACGAGTTGCTGCGCGGTGGTCACCTCGACCAGCCTAACCGCGGCGATCATGGTGAAGGAGGGTGAGGTGGGCGTGAATACGGCTGCGACGGAATGGGTTCGGGTACTCCGACCGGATCAGGCGCCGCGCGGGCAACTGGTCTGCCTGCCGCCGGGCGGCGGCTCGGCCGCCTTCTACCGCGAACTGGCGCGACACATCGGACCAGGGGTCGACGTCGCCGCCGTGCAATACCCGGGCCGCCAGGATCGGCTCGGCGATCCGATGATCACCGACCTGCACGAGCTCGCCGACCGGATCGCCGCCGACCTGCTGCGGCAGCCGAGCCGCCCGCGCGCGCTGTTCGGGCACAGCATGGGCGCGACCGTGGCCTATGAGACCGCACGGCGGCTCGCCGCGGCGGGTCGGCCGGTTGATCAGCTCATCGTCTCCGGTCGTCCCGCACCGGAATTCGTCGAGACCCAGCGGCTGCACCAGGGCTCTGATGCCGCCCTCATCGACGACCTCGAGCGCCTGGCCACCGACCCCGCGCCCGTGCGGTTGCTGCGTACAGAGCCGGGCCTGGCCGACCTGGTGCTGCCCGCCGTCCGCGCCGACTATCAGGCTGTCGAGACCTACCGGCACCAGCCCGGATCCCCGCTGAGCTGCCCGGTCGTGGCGCTGGTGAGCACCGAGGACCCGACCACCACCGTCGAGCAGGCCGGACAATGGCGCACGGTGACCGACGGGGCGTTCACGCTGCGTACCTTCTCCGGTGGGCACTTCTACCTCGACGAGCAGCCCGCCGCGGTGGCGCAGGAGATCACGCGGCACCTGAGCTGAGCCCGCGGTGGCGCTGCTGATACAGACGCACATAGCCCGCCCACGACACGAGCACGGCGAGCGCGGCCACCAGCCGCACCACGCCGATCGCGCTGTCGGGATAGATGACTCCGGTCAGGTAGTAGTCGATGAAACCGCTCGCAGGCAGCGCGGCTTCGCCTGCCCGTCGGTGTGCCCAGTTCTCGGCGTGGGTCAGCGGGCAGTCGAAGCCGATCAGGATCGTGCCGAATCCCCACGACGCGGCCAGCAGATGCAGGCCGATGGTGCGGGGCCACCGCCACGCCAGGAAACCGCCGGCGACCACGTACGCGATGAACGCGACGTGGGTGACGGCGATGAGATCGGCCAACACCCGGAACGGCACCTATTCAGAATAGGTATCCGATCGGCGACCGGAATCATGATCAACATTCCGGTTCGGCATCGCTTGGATCGCGGTTACCAGGGGGAGGGCTGGTAGTCCTTGAGGAAGCAGCCGTACAGGTCGACGCCGTTCTCGCCCTGCACGATCGGGTCGTACACGCGGGCGGCGCCGTCGACCAGGTCCAGCGGCGCGTGGAAGCCTTCTTCGGCCAGGCGCACCTTCGTGTAGTGCGGGCGCTCGTCGGTGATCCAGCCGGTATCGACCGCGGTCATCAGGATCGAGTCGGCCTCGAACATCTCCAGGGCGCTGGTGCGGGTCAGCATGTTCAGCGCGGCCTTGGCCATATTCGTGTGCGGGTGGCCCGGGCCCTTGTAGCCGCGGCTGAACTGGCCTTCCATCGCCGAGACGTTCACCACGTACTTGCGGCGGCCCGCCGCGGCGGCCATCGCCGGACGCAACCGCGACACCAGGATGAACGGCGCGACCGAATTGCACAGCTGCACTTCCAGCAGCTCGGTGGCGTCCACCTCGGCCACGGTCTGCACCCAGCTGTTGGTGTGCGCGAGATCGGGGACGAGGCCGCCCGCGTCGATCGCCACGCCCGCGGCGATCCGCTCCGGGGTGGCCGAGCCGGCGACCAGCGCCAGCTCGGCGACATCGGCGGCCGACAGCGACGGCGTCAGCGAGGCGGTCAGCGCGGTGGGGTGAGCCTGCATCGTCTTGCCGAAGGTGACCATCTCCGGCAGCATGCCGGCGGGCAGCGGCGCGGTCTCGGCGTCGACCAGGGCGCTGTAGGCGCCTGCCGAGCGGCGCACGGTCTGGGCGGCGTTGTTGATCAGGATGTCGAGCGGGCCCTGCGCGGCGACGTCGTCGGCCAGTGCGACGACCTGCGCCGGATCACGCAGATCGATGCCGACGATGCGCAGTCGGTGCAGCCAGTCGGCGCTGTCCTCCATCGCGGCGAAGCGGCGGATCGCGTCGTTGGGGAAGCGGGTGGTGATCGTGGTGTGCGCGCCGTCGCGCAGCAGCCGCAGCGCGATGTACATGCCGATCTTGGCGCGGCCACCGGTCAGCAGGGCACGCTTGCCTGCCAGGTCGGTGCGGGCGTCCCGCTTGGCGTGGCTCGCGGCCGCGCAGTCGGGGCACAGCTGGTGGTAGAACGCGTCGACCTGGGTGTAGCGCTGCTTGCAGATGTAGCAGGGACGCGCACGCAGCAGCGTGCCCGCGCTCGCGCCGGTGGTGGCCGAGCTGATCTGGATGCCCGCGGTCTCGTCGTCGATGCGCTGCGGCGAGCCGGTGGCCGTTGCCGCGATGACCGCGCGGTCCGCGGTGGCGACCTGCTCCCTGGCCTCGATGCGACGGCGCTGCTTGAGCTTCTTGAACATGTGCCCGACGGCGCGCTGCACCGCGATCGAATCGGGGTGTTCCTTCTCCAGCTGCCCGGCTCGTTCCAATACTCGCAGACAGGTCGCCAACTCGTCCGGATCGATCATGTTCTCGGTCATCGGGGAGTGCGGCATTCCTTCGTGCGGGAGCGGGGGACGACACTTATTGTCGCATTGGCCGCTCGACGGACCCGCTGGGTATCGTGGTGCACCGCTGCCGCAACCGCGCGGCGGCCACCGAACCCGACGGAGCAGCCCGATTTCCCCGCTCGACACCGACACCGCAGACGCGCCGCGCAGGCGCAGGCTCGAACCCGACGAGCGACGCGCGCAGATCCTGGCCTGTGCCATCGACATGTTCGGTGAACGGCCCTACGCGGCGGTGTCGACCGCGGAACTGGCCCAGCGCGCCGGTGTCGCCCGCGGGCTGATCAACCACTATTTCGGCAACAAGCGCGACCTGTACCTGGCGGTCGTGCGCCGGATGGTGACGCTGCCGCGCCCGGACAAGGTGTCCATCCCCGAGGGCACCCCGGGCGAACGGGTCGACGCGATCGTCACCTGGCTGCTCGACACCATCGCCGAGCACGGCACCACCTGGGTGAAGGTCACCAGTCACGAGGGTGTCGGTGACGATCCCGAGGTGCAGCAGATCCTCGACCAGGCCGACGACGCCGCCGCCGAACGCATGCTGGTGATGATCGGGCGCCCCGATGTGGCAGACAGTGCACCGTTGCGCGCACTGGTCCTTGCCTACGCCGGATTGGTGAAGGTGGCCGGTCGTGAGTGGATCACCCGCAGCACGCTGACCAGGGATCAGGTGCACCGCCTGCTCGCCGACACCCTGCTCACCGTCATCACCGAGACGATGCCGAGCGTGGAACCGCGGTCGGGCGTGGCAGGCTAGGAACCGACCTGCGCTGGGCGGGATTGGGGACCGCGATCTCCCTGGCGCCGTAGCGCTGCGGGTCGATATGTCCCGGCGCGTGCCCGCTGCGCCCGTAGAGCTGCTCGATCCGCTCCTCCCGGTGATGCTCGAACAGCAGCGCCGCGGCGCCACCGAGGAGGAATACCGCCGTGGAGACGCCCGCGAGCACCGCGTACCCGACATACCCCGACCCCGCGGCGACGAGCGTGCAGGCGAGGCTGATGACGCCGATCGCGCACGCGATGATGCCGGGAACGTTGTAGTCGTCGGCGAGCAGATCGCCGGCTTGGGCATGCCAGCCGGGCTCGTCTGCCGAAGTGGTGCTGCCGGGCATCGGGTCCTCCTCGCGAGCTCGAAATGCGCGCACTGGTACCTGTGACCAGCATGGACCCGAAGCGGGTGACGTGGCAAAGGGTTTGCCGCTTCGTTACCGGTATCCATTCCCCTGGATCCGGTCCGGACAGTACGTGAGCGCATTTGCCGTTTGCGCTGACCAACCGGCCCCGGAGTCCCTATCCTCGTCGCGTAACCCGGCGTTGCAAGGTTGTTATGTTTCCGCGCCGGGGGGATTGGGAAGGGACCCGGGGTTGATGGCACGGTACGACGAATGGGACGACGACCCCGAGGAGGAAACCGAGGATCGGCGCTGGAACGGCCAGCGCTGGCCGCACGCGACACCGGCGGACGGTGGACAGGGCGGTCGCGGCGGTGACCAGCCGCGGATCAACCCCTACGCGATGGTCGCGCTCGCCGCCGCGCTGGTGCTGCTGTTCCCGATCGCGATCGTGTTCGGGCTGCTGTCGTTCGGGCATCCGCGGGGGCGGGGAATGGCGCTGTTCGCGCTGCTGCTGGGAATCGCGGAGGTGGCCGCCGTCGCGGCGGTCGGGCTCGTCGCGTTCGGCGGGCTGGAGATCGAGGTGCCCACGCTGGCCCAGACGACAACGACAGCGGCCTCGGTGACCACCACGACGGTGTCGTCCCATGGCGCGCCGACGGCGACCGGAACCGTTCCGGTGGTGAGCCCGTCGGGTGGCGTCGTCGAGAAGGGCACACCCTGTTCGGCGGACCGGGCGGGATTGCTCGGGGTAGCGGCGGACGGTGCGACCCTGCTGTGCCTGCGGGCCGACGGCAACTACACCTGGTCCGGCCCGTTCAAGGTGTCCGGGTCGTACTACACCCCGGGTGAGCGCTGCGATCCGTCGGTCGACAAGTCGGGGCGCACCTCCGACAACCACGCGCTGGTGTGCGAGGGCAAGGCAGGCACCGGCAGCTGGGTGCCCTGGACCGAGGAATAGGTCTCAGTCGCCCTTCTTGGCCCGGCTCGGCTGCACCCGCGGCGGCTCGTTCGGCATCTTCGGATACTGCGGCGGCCACGGCGCGTCCATCAGGCCGTCGGCCATGTCGCGTTCCGACATCGCCAGCAGCGGTTCGATCGATTGCGGCGTGCGATCGGCCCACGGGTCGCCCAGTTCGGCAAGCCGGCCAGGGACAGTGGCGAGGGTGAGCTCGTCGGGGACGACGGTGTCGAGTTCGGACCACATGATCGGAGTCGAGACCTGACCGCCGACCTTGGGTCGGACCGACCAGGCGCCGAACACCGTCTTGTGCGGCGCGTTCTGGTTGAAGTCGACGAACACGCGTGAGCCGCGTTCCTCCTTCCACCACTGCGCGGTGATCTCCTCGGGATGCCTGCGTTCGAGTTCCCTGGCCAGCGCGACGGCGGCCGCCCGCACCTGGTAACCGTCCCAGCGTGGCTCGAGCGTGGTGTAGATGTGCAGCCCGCGCGAACCCGAGGTCTTGATCCGGCAGTCGATGCCGAGTTCGCTCAGCAGGTCGCGGGTGAGCCCGGCCGCGTGACGCAGATCGTCGAACCCGATGCCCGGCGAGGGATCGAGGTCGATCCGCAGCTCGTCGGCGATCTTCAGGTCGGGCACGTGATTGGGCCAGACGTGGAAGCCGAGGCAGCCCTGGTTGACCGCCCACAGGATGTGCGCGAGATCGTGCGCGACCAGCGCGTCGCTGGTGGTCCCGTTCGGGGTGGACACTTCGACGGTCTGCAACCACTCCGGCGCCGACTTGGGAACCCGCTTCTGGAACCACGACTTGCCCGAAGCGCCGTCGGGATAGCGTTCCAGCAGCAGCGGCCTGCCCCCGATCACGCCGAGCAGCGGATCGGCCACGGCCTGGTAGTAGCGGACGAGATCGAGTTTCGTCTCGCCGCGCTTGCTGAAATAGACCTTGTCCGGGTTGCTGATCGACAGCGCGCGGCCGTCGGCTTCGACCTCGACCGCGGCGCTCATCGTTCGGCTCCGAAGATCGCGTCCAGTTCGGCCGGGGCGACCTCGTCGAGCTGGGCGTAGGTGCACGAGTCGGGGGTGCGGTCGGCGCGGAATCGGACCAGCCGCCCGCCGTGGCGGAAGCGTCCCGATTGGACGTGCTCGTAGCGCACCTCGGCGACCAGCTCCGGCCGCAACGGTTCCCATGAGAGGTCCTTGCCGCCGGTCCAGCGACTCACCCCGCCGGGCATCTTGCCGTTCGCGGTGGCCTGGGCGTCGGCCCACGTTCGCCACGGATGATCGTCGAGCGCGTTCTCCCGCAGCGGTGCCAGCTCGCCGAGCAGTTCGCGGCGCCGGGCCGCGGTGAAGCTGGAGGCGACCCCGACATGGTTGAGGTTGCCCTTGTCGTCGAACAGGCCGAGCAGCAGCGACCCGACCCCTTCGCCGTCCTTGTGCAGCCGGTACCCGGCGACCACGCAGTCGGCGGTGCGTTCGTGCTTGATCTTGAGCATCACCCGCTTGTCCCGCAGGTAGGGCAGATCGTCGGCCTTGGCCATCACCCCGTCGAAGCCCGCGCCCTCGAACCGGGTGAACCAGTCCTGCGCGACATCGGGATCGTGGGTGATCGGCGTCAGGTGGATCCGCCCCGGCGCGGCATCGAGCAGGGATTCGAGTTCGCGCCTGCGCTCGGTGAACGGCTCCTTCGTCAGGTCGCGCTCGCCGAGGGCGAGCAGATCGAACGCAACGAAGCTGGCCGGAGTCTCCACGGCAAGCTTGTTCACCCGCGACGCCGCCGGATGCAGCCGCTGCTGCAAGGTGTCGAAATCCAGGCCCTGCTCGGTGACGACCACGATCTCCCCGTCGACGACACAGCGCTGCGGCAGTGCGGCTTTCAGCAGCTCGGCCAGTTCGGGGAAGTACCGGGTGAGCGGGCGGTCGTTGCGGGAACCCAGTTCGATCTCGTCGCCGTCGCGGAACACGATGCAGCGGAATCCGTCCCACTTCGGTTCGTAGGCGAGCGCTGGTTCGCGGGGCAGCGACGGCGTCGACTTGGCCAGCATCGGGCGCACGGGCGGCATCACCGGTAGATCCATCCGATCCTCCTCGCGAGTGGGTTCACCCGTGTCGACGGCGCGAGCGCACCCGATTCATCGGTGCGAGTTCGATCGTAGGGCGGCCCACCGACAGCGCGCGGATATCGAGCGCGGCGGTGTCGCGGTCAGCTGTCGAGCCAGCCGTGCTCGTCGGCGAAGAGGGTGAAGCGGTCGCGGATGGTGATGATCTCGGCCGCGGTCAGGGCGGGCGAGGCTTCGAGCAGCAGTTCGGTGATCTGCCTGCGCAACTCGTCGGCGCCGAGCCGATCGCCGCCCGGGCGGTCCTTGCGCGATTTCGGCGGCGGCGCGGCGTGGCCCACCGCGGTCAGATTGATCGCCTTGGGGCCACGATCGCCCTCGGTGACGTCGAATTCGAACAGCCTGCCCTGGCGGAGCTCGTCCTCGTCGAGCCCGATGTCGTTGACGTGGACGAACACATCGGGCCCGCCGTCGTCGGGCCGGATGAACCCGAAACCCCGTGACCCGTCGAACGACACCAATTTCCCGATGGACACCAACCAGCTCCTCGCTCCGCTTCCCGAGGCCACTCTAACGCGGCTTTTGGGCGTTTTTCCCGGAAAGTGGACAGACCGCGACAACACGACGCGGGTCCGCGGCCGGACCGACCGGGCATGGTCACAATCCGGCAACTGTTCGTTCACATCGCCTCGTTAGCGTTCCGAATCTGTTCGGTACGGGTGTGGAGGTTGTGACGAGTGTTCGACCCCGGGTCGGGGATGAGGTCGGGGGGAAACGATGCCGGGCGCGGCGTCCTGACGGCACCGTCGCGTGCCGCGTCCGAGCCGGTGTGTTTCCGGCCGCCGGCGCCGCCGGTCGCAGTGCTGGCGCCGCGACCACGCCCGGCGCACGTGCCGCTGGCGCCCGCCCAGGAACGGATGTGGCATGCCGCCCGGCTCGGCCGGTCCGCGGACTGGAACGTCGCCCGCGCCATCCGGCTGCGCGGCGCCGCCGTCGATGTGCCCGCGCTGCGGTCCGCGCTCGACTGCCTGGTCGCCCGGCACGAACCGCTGCGGACCACCTACCCGGCGACCGACCGTGGCCCTGCCCAGCGGGTCATCGATCCCGCTGACGTCGAGCTCGACGTGACCGAATGCGCTGTCACCGCCGCCGAACTCGGCACCGCGGTGGCCGCATTGGCCGCACGCCCCTTCGATCTCACCCGCGACCTGCCGGTGCGGGCGCGGCTGTTCGTGCTCGGCCCCGACGATGTCGTGCTCGCGCTGGTCGTGCACCACATCTCGGTTGACGGCCGGTCGATGGGCCCGCTGATCCGTGACCTCGTCACCGCCTATCCGGCCTGCCGCGGCGGCAGGGCCCCGGAGTGGTCGCCGCTGCCGGTCAGCTACACCGACTACACGCTGTGGAAGCACGCCCAGCTGGGCGAGTTCACCGACGAGTGGAGCCGCGCGACCCATCAGCTGCGGTACTGGGCCAATGCGCTGGCCGGTCGTCCCGCACTGCTCGATCTGCCTGCGCGGGAACAACAGTCACCGCCGCTCGACCCTACGGCGGGCGCGCTGCTGCCGATCTCGTTCGACCCGCGGACCCACGCCGGTCTGCTGCGGCTGGCGCAGGACGGACGGGCCAGCCTGTTCATGGTCCTGCAGGCCGCTTTCGCGGTGACCGTCGGCGCGTTCGCGCGCAGCGCCGATGTCACGGTCGCCACCGCGGTGTCGGGCCGCGACCACCGCCTGCTCGACGACCTCGTCGGCAACTTCTCCGACGACGTGCTGATGCGGGTGCGCCTGGACCGCGCGGGCGATGTCGGCGAGTTGATCGACCAGGTGCGCCGCGTCGCGCTCGCCGCCTACGCCCACCCGGACACCCCCAACCCCCGCCTGAAGCGTTGCCTCCTCCAGGACGCCGCGCTGCCGCTGTTCCAGGCGACGCTGATCCTGCAGCGCGGCCCGGCCCCGCGCAGTACTCCCGAACCCGCTCCCGCACACGGCTTCTCGATCACCGAGGTGCCGACCGGCGTGGTCAGGGCCAAGCACGATCTCGAGTTCGGCCTGACCGACCACTACGATCCGCACGGCGCCCCCGCGGGAATCGACGGCTCGTTCCTCTACCCGATCGCCCGGTTCGACGAGCAGACCGCGCAACGGTTCGTCGCCCGGTTCCGGGCGGTCGCCTGCTTGCTCGCCGACGGCTATCGCGGCCCGCTGCCTGCCCTGCTGGCGACCGCGGGACGGCGCAGCCCGCTCTCGACCGCCCGCAGGGCAGCGCGCGTGCTGGTGTGATCAGCCGCCGCGTTCGAGTGGATAGCCCGCGTCGCGCCAGGCCACGATGCCACCAGCGAGGCTGAACGCGTCATAGCCCGCGCGGTGGGCCAGTGCGGCGAAGCGCAGCGAGGTCTCACCCACCGGGCACACGAACACGACCGGCCGTGATCGGGGAAACGGCACACCCTGGGCGAACATCTCGTCGAGCTGGTCGTCGCGGATATTGAGCGCGCCGGGCACGTGCCCGACCCGATAGGCCATGGCGCCACGGGTATCCACGACAGTGGGACGCCCGGAGCGGTCGAGCTCAGCCAGCGCGGCGGGGGTGAGCGTCGGGGCGGCTGCGGTGTCGTCGGGGCCGGGTGCGGCCGGTGCGGCGGACTTGCCGAACAGGTCGGGTCTGCGCTTGGCGAAGTAGGACAGGTACGGCTCCAGGCGGTCGCACACGATGAGGACCGCGACCAGCGGCCGGTCGGCCGGGCGGGGCGCGTCGGCCAGGGTGCGCAGGGCGGCGGCGTAGCCCGCGCCACTGGTCGGACCGGCCAGTACGCCGTAGCCACGGACCAGCTCGAGGGTGGCCTCGATGGCGGCCGCGGAGTCGACGGTGACGATGTCGTCGTAGAAATCAGGCCGGAACAGCCCGACATCCCACATCTCGCGTTCGGACCGGATGCCGGGGATGAAGTCGAACCGGTCCGACACCACCCCGATCGTGCGCAGCTCCGGATGACGATCGAGCAGCGCGGTGGCGGTGCCGCGGGTGGAGCCGCTGGTGCCGAGGCCGCCGACGAGATAGTCCAGGTGCGCGATCCCCGCCTCGGCGAGATCGGCGGCGATCTCGGTGCCGGTACCGTCGAGATGCGCCGCGACATTGCGGTCGTTGGTGTACTGCGACGGATGGAACCACCGGCCGGGCGCCTGACCCGTCGTCTGCGCGATGACCGCCGAGACATCGTCGGCCGCATGGGGATCGGGGCATTCGGACAGGCCGGGCAGTTCCACGATCTCGGTGCCGAGCAGCTGCAGCAGTTGCCTGACCTCGGTCACCCTGATCCGGTTGGTGACCGCGCGCAGCGGAATGCCGTGCAACGCGCCGAGCACCCGCAACGCCTTGGCTGTGTTGCCGCTGGAGGCCTCGATGAACGACTGCCCGTCCGCGGCGATCCGGTCCAGGTCGGCGCGGATCATCGCCCAGGCGACCCGGTCCTTGACCGAGCCGAACGGATTGTGCGACTCCAGTTTCGCGTACAGGTCGACATCGGCGAGCCCATGAACCGCCGGATCGAGGCGCAGCAGGGGAGTGTTGCCGATCAGCTCGGTGATGTGGGTGTAGACCATCACCGCACCCCGGGTCGATAGTCCGCGTCGGCACACAGGTCGTACGTGCCGTTCCGGTGCAGCACAGCGACTTTCGCCGGTGCCGGGTGCATGCTGGCCCGCGCCGCGGACAGGTCCATGTGATACGCGGCGGTATTGGCGAACACGACCGGATCTCCCGGTGCGGGCACTCCGGCGAGCCGCACCTGCCGTTGCGTGATCAGATCCCGCTCCAAGCACAGGTGACCGGCGAAATACACCCCGACGGCAGCGGATACCGCAGGTTCGGCCAGCACGATCGGATCGATGAGTACCTCCTGGTCGGCGGCGGTGACCGTGTCGCGGCTCAGGTCCAGATGCACCAGCGTCGCCCCGTTGCCCGCGCGTTTGACGAATTCGACCTGGGCGAGGGTGATCCCGGCCTGATCGACGAGCGCCTTGCCTGGTTCGAGCCACAGCTCGAGCAGATTGTCGGCGAGCACCCGGCTCAGCGCCCGCCCGCCGTGCCCCGGCAGCGGCGTGCCGAGCAGGTCGGCCAGGATCCCGGCGGCCGATTCGGTATTGGCGTACTTGTGGAACACCGGTCCGCCGTGGACCGCGCCGTCGGCCACGTGATAGCCGAACGTATTGCTGCCCCAATGCAGTGCGCGACCGTGGCCGAGGAGACCGGCGCGCAGCGCGTGATCGTAGGCGTCGTAACCAGCGGCGTCGGCGGTGAAGACCTGCCGCAGCCCGCCGCCGATATCGAGCACCGTCGGCGTCAGATCGTGCTCGTACGCGCGCTCGACCAGATCGAGGCACTCGGCCACCGCCTGGACGCGTTCGGCCGTGGCCGCGGTATCGAGGTGGAACGCGAAACCCAGCAGCCGCAGCCGATCCCGGTAGCGGGTCAGCAGGCCGAACGCTGCCCCGGCGTCGCCGAGGTCGATCCCGAACCGGCTCGGGGAGCTACCGGGGAAGCCCGAGATACGCAGCAGCACAGGAACACTGGTGCCCGGCTCGACCAGCCCTGCCAGGGTCTCGAGCTCCCACAGATTGTCGACATTGATCGTGACACCCGCCGCGAGGGCGGTCCGCAGCATCGCCGCGCCCTTGGGTCCGGTCACCTCGATCCGGTCGGGGGGAAACCCGGCGGTCTGCGCGGACAGCAGTTCCCGCGCGGAGGCCACGTCGACCGAGATACCCGACGCGGCGGCGGTGCCCGCGAGCGCCGCGGACCGATTCACCTTGTGCGCGTAGCAGATCCGGTACCTGGTGGCCGCTCCGTCGAGTACGCCGCGCAATGCGGCCAGATTCGCGGTGAACACCTGCGGGAACACCAGATGCACCGGCGACCCGAACCGGTGCAGGGCCGCGCGCACGGCAGCCCGGTCGTCGAGGAACGCCGCGACCAGTGGATGGAGCGCGGCGGGAACAGCCGGCGGCGGCGTCATCCCACCGCCGCGCCCGGCGCCTGCGCCTGCACGTCGTCGACCGGGTTGTAGCCGCCGTCACGTAGGGCCTCGAACACGCGGAACCGATTGCGCGGACTGCGGATTCGGGCGATCACCCGCTTGGACTCCAGGTCGATCTCGACGACCGGGATGTCCATCGATTCGAGCAGCGCGGTGATCGTGCGGACACAGTGCTTGCAGCTCATGTCGGGGACGTAGAAGATGCCGTCGTCCCCGGACGGCGCACCGTCGGGTTCCTGCTCGGCGGTGTCCTCGACAACCTCCACCGTGCCCGCCAGCGCGGCGAACGTCTCGACGAACCGATCGACCACCGTCGCCAGTACGTGCACCGCCACACCGTCTACCGTCTGCGGTGCCGCCGCCAGACAGGCGGGCCGGGATTCGGCGGGCAGCAGCGCGTACTGGCGCGAGATCAGATCCAGATCGTCGTGGTACCTGGCGACGGCCGCCTCGACATCGAGCCCCTCCTCGGTGGTGGCGCGGCGCATCACCGCGCGCGCGTCGCCAATGGTGGCGTCTTTCATCGCCCGCAGGATCGTGATCGAGTCGGCGGTGTAGCGCACGCTGCCGTCCGGCTGGGTGACCAGTCTCACCGGGATCATCCCGCGCCGGAACGTCGAGGCCTGCAACTCCCAGAACCAGCGGGTCGCCACCGCGGCGAAAATGCCGGAATCACGCATCCCCCTGGCGAATTCGCCGACATCCCGATAGGGCGTGTCGGCGGCGATGAGCCCGTGCTGGGTCAGTGCGCGGCCGGTGGCCTCCACCCCGACCCGGAAGATCTCGTGCGGATCGTGATCGGTGGTGGTGGCGGCCAGCACCGCGAGATCGGGTTCGGTCAGCGCGGCCGACCGCTCGACCACACCGGACGCGGCCAGCGAACGCCACAGTGCCAGAACGGTTTCCCTGGCCACCACCGCGAGCTCGGGACCCGCGCCGCCGGTGCGGAAGTACCCGGTGTTGGGTATGCCCGCGCTGTCGGTCCAGGTGATGCGATGGGTCGCGCTGGTCACCTGCTCCGGGCGGCACGGCCGCATGAAGCGTTCCAGGTACATCCGCTGGGACTGCGTCAGCGCGCTGCCCGGCTCGGGCCGTAACGCGGTGGCGCGAAATGTGATCCGGTGCGCTGACGGCGCTTCGGCGGCCGTGAAGAGCCCGGGGGCCGCCAGGCGGGCCAGAACCCGGGACGCGGCGCGGCGGTCGTAGTGCGGCGCTGCAGGCATGGCCATCGTTGCTCCTCGGCTCGGGGTCAGGAAGTGTTCATCGCCCCTGGCCGGCGATACCGGCCACGCAGGCGACGAACCGATCGATCTCGTCGAGGGTGTTGTAGAGGTGGGTGCTCACCCGCACCGACCCGGCGTCGGGATCGGCCGACGGCACACAATGCGCCCCGGTGCGGACCAGGAAACCGGACTCGGCCAGCACGAACCCGAGATCGGACGCGCCGATCCCGTCGAGGGTGAACGAGACGATTCCGTACCCCACCGCACAGCGCGCGTGCGCGGGTCCCGGCAGGAAGTCCAGTCCGGGAACCGGGCGCAGGCCCTCGATCAGCCGCAGTGTGAGCTCACGGTTGTGCGCGGCGACGGCCGTCGGATCGAGCTCGTCAAGCAGATCGAAAGCCGGTGCCAGGGAGAGGATTCCGGGAATGTTCTGGGTTCCGCCCTCGAGCAGCTGTGGCATCCCGGAACCGACGAGGCCGTCCGTGCCGACCTGGATACCGGAGTGTCCGCCGGGCAGGAACGGCCGCAGCCGGTCGTGTACGCGCCGCCGGCAGTACAGCAGGCCGATCCCGGGCGCCCCGAACATCTTGTGCCCCGCGAACACCGCGAAATCGGCGCCGAGGTCGATCACGTCGACCGGCAGGTGCCCACCGCTCTGCGAGCAGTCGAAGCACAGCAGGATCTCGGGATCGATGCGCCCGCGCAGTTCCTCGAGCGTGGTCAGCCCGCCGTACACGTGATGCAGGTGGCTGGTGGTGATCAACCGGGTGCGCGGCCCCACCTGGGCGAGGATGTCGTCGATATCGGCCTCGCCCGCCGCGGTGCTGCGATAGGGACGCAGCACGATGCGGCGCCCGAACCGGGCCATGGTGTCGCGCAGGTGATGCCAGGGCAGCACATTGGCGGCGTGATCGGCCGGGTTGTAGAGGATCTCGTCGCCGGAGTCCAAGGTGGCCAGGCCCCAGCTGTGCGCGATCGTCCCGAGCGCGGCGGTCGCCCCGCTGGTGAACACGATCTCGTCCGGGTACTGCGCGCCGAGAAACCCGGCGGCACGCGTGCGGATCGCCGTGATCCGCGCGGTCAGCGCCGTCGCCCAGCTGTAGGTGCCACGGCCCGCGTTCGCGGTGTGCTCGCGGTGATAGGCGGTGACGGCCGCGATGACGGTGTCGGGCTTCTGCGTCGTCGCCGCGCTGTCGAGGTATACCACCGCGGGGTCGGCCAGCGCGGGGAAGCGGTCGCGGATCGTCGTTGGCACCGGGGTCGGCGCGTGCCGGGTCACCGCGACGGCGGCAGGCTCGGGCCGGAGGGGGTGCACCCGGTCAACGATACGCACATTTCTGGTACGGCTGACGAAGATTTTTCGCGGACAACGCTTTTCGCGTCGCGGCTCAGTACTTGCCCTGCAGATAGTCGACGAGGTGGCTGCGTTCGGTGGCGAGCTCGGTGATCTCGCTCTTCACCACGTCACCGATGCTGACGATGCCGACCAGCCGACCCGCCTCGACCACCGGCATGTGCCGGATCCGGTGCTCGGTCATGTCCGCGCGCAGCGAGGAGGTGTGATCGTCGGGCCCGCAGGTACGCACCCGGTCGGTCATGATCTCGGTGACCGGCCGGTCGAGCAGCGGGGCGCCGTGCCGGTCGAGGTGGCGCACCACGTCGCGCTCGGAGACGATGCCGCTGATGGCCGCGCCGTCAGGGGAGACCACCACGGCACCGATGTTGCACTCGGCCAGCACCGTGAGCAGGGCGCGCACCGTCGTCTGCGGTGGCACCGTCGTGACTGCCGTTCCTTTGTTGCGCAGGATGTCCGCTATCCGCATATGCCGCTCACCCGTGTCCGCGCCGATGTTCACCTCCAGGATGCCCCGGTGACCTCGCCGTGACCAGCACGAAGACGTTACAACCGGCTATTCGTCGTCCAGGCCCGCCGACAGATAGGCCGCGGCGGCCAGCCATTGGCGGCATTGCGGCCCGTGGACGTCGTGCTGACGCAGCATCTCGCGGGCCTGGCGGTAGGTGAGCCCGTGTGGCTCGTCGCTACACGACCCGGACGGTGTTCCTGCCGCATCGAGGTATCGCGGGACCTCGAGACCGGCGGTTCCGGCCGAGACCCGGCGGGGTGTTCGAAACGGCGTGCTCATCCGAGGCCCCTCGCATCCTGCAGCGGAAGGCGGATCCGGCTGGTGCTGCCGACATCCCTTCCGGTGATCTTGCGGCCTGAGTCTACGGCTGCTTCGTTTGCAGATGCAAGAACATCTGCACAGTCGATCCGGGCGTGTCGGGCGGCTGAAGGGCTTGCGGCGCTTGCGAATTCAGGGGACTGGACGTCACTTGTCGAGACGCCGACCAGGTCGTGTCGTGGGGTAAGTACCGACCGGTGCGCTGGTATCCGGCGCGTGTTAATGTCCCGATCGCACAGTACATCTGCAAGAACGTTTGTGCGTGCATCTGCAACTTTCGCAGCGATGGGCATCATTCGAGAACGAGGAGTGTGGCGTGTCCGGAATGCATCATGATCAGCGGGAACGCCCGGCCGACGGCGCCTGGCGTAAGAGCACCTACAGCAACCCAAGCGGCAACTGTGTCGAGGTGGCCGAAGTGGCCGACGGTTCGGTCGCCGTGCGCAACTCGCGCGACCCGCACGGGTCGGTCATCTTCTATACCCGGCCCGAGATCGACGCGTTCATCCGCGGCGCGAAGGCCGGAGAGTTCGACTACTTGACCAAGTGATCGGTAATATCGGCAGCCATGACGGCTGAACCCGACGAGATCGGTCGCGTGCAACCGGTTGTCGACCGTGGCCCTACCGTGCTGCGTATCGCTCTCGGCGGCCAGCTACGCAAACTGCGCGAGAGCAAGGGCATCACCCGCGAAGCGGCCGGTGACGCGATTCGTGGTTCCCACGCGAAGATCAGCCGGCTCGAACTGGGACGCACCGGATTCAAGGAACGCGATATCCGGGACCTGCTGACGCTCTACGGTGTCCACGACACCGTGGAGCGCGAGTCCTTCTTCGAACTCGCGAGGCAGGCAAGTGAACCCGGTTGGTGGCATCGCTACAGCGATCTGCTGCCCTCGTGGTTCAGCACCTACCTCGGGCTCGAGCAGGCGGCCAGTCAGATCCGCACCTACGAGGCCCAGCTGGTGCCCGGCCTGTTGCAGACGCCGGAGTACACCAGGGCGATCGTCACCCTCGGGTTCGACGACGCCGATACCGAGCGTCGCGTGCAGGTCCGGCAGCGCCGCCAGGATGTCCTGCACCGGTCCGAGCCGCCGGTGGTGTGGGCGGTGATCGACGAGGCCGTGTTGCACCGCCCGATCGGCGGGCGCGAGGTACACCGCGCACAGCTGCGGTACCTGGCCCAGCTGTCGGCACTGCCGAATGTGATCGTGCAGGTGCTGCCGTACTCCGCGGGCGGGCATGCCGCCGCGGGCAGTTCCTTCAGCATTCTGCGGTTCGCCGAGCCCGAGCTGCCCGACATCGTCTATCTCGAGCAGCTCACCAGCGCGCTCTACCTCGAGCGCAGGCAGGACCTGGCGCTGTACAAGTCCGTGATGGACCAGCTCAGCGTCCAGGCCGAACAGCCCGACCGCTCGCGCGCGATCCTGCTGGAGTACGCCGACCGGGTCTGAGGCCGGAACTGCTCAGTATTTGATACAGCCCGCGGCGATGCGCCAGAAGGTGTCGGGGGTCAGCGTCTGCAGATCCCAGTCGTCGGCGAATTCGTGCGCGGTGGTCACGATGCGGTCGATATCGAAATCGTTGCGGGTCGCGGCACCGGTGGACTCCACGGCATCGATGACATAGGCGACCGCGGTTTCCCTGGAGCACCCTGCGGTGTCGGGGTGGGTGGTGGTCGCTGCGCGATCAGCTAGGCCGGAACGGCCGTTGGTGTTGTTCATGTGAACGCCCCTGTGTTTAGGCAGTGGCAAACCCAAGGCAATCTAGCCCCAGGTGTGCCGCTCGCGGCCTCCCCTGACTATCCCCTGAATTGTATTGCGGCCCTGAGTTTAGGACGGGGGCACTTTCAGATGCAAGCACATCTGCACGATCGATTCCGTCTCGATGCGGCGTTTTTCCCGGCTTCTGAGCGGCGAATCCGGGTTTGCGCCACCGTGTTCGCGACCCGTGGGGCATGGATAACGTCGTGACCGGCGGTTCGCCCCCGCCGCCCTGCGGCAACGGGGGTATCACCGGTCCGTCAGAATCGGCCTTCCGGCTGAAAGGGGTTGTAATAGTTAATTTTCGGCTAATGAATCGAGGCAACGGCCGACGCGATGGGCTCCGAACCGGAGACCAGCTCGAGGGTGTGCCGAAAAGTGTTGTCCGCGACCAAGATCGACGCGATCGTCGCGGCCACATCGGCGCGCGGCACCGGGCCGCGCGGAATCGGCGGCGCTCCGAGCGTGACCAGACCGTTGCCTTCGGCGTCGGTCAGCATGCCGGGCCGCAGGATCGTCCAGTCGAGCGCGCGGTCGCGCAGATCGTCCTCGGCGCGAGTCTTGGCATCGAGGTAGGCGGCCCACACCTCGTCGGTCCCCGGCGCGGGTGGCGCGCCCGCGCCCATCGTCGAGATCTGCACGAATCGCCGGACGCCGGTCTGCTCGGCGGCGTCGGCGAGCTGGACCGAACCGTTGAGGTCGACGGTGTACTTGCGCGCGGCCCCGCTGCCAGGGCCCGCGCCCGCGGCGAACACCACCGCGTCGGAGCCCGCGACGGCGGAGGCGAGGTCGTCGGGAGTGTCGCGTTCCATGTCGTAGATGACCGGGACGCCGCCGGTCGCGGCGATATCGGCGGCCTGACCAGGGTCCCGGATCAGGGCGTAGACCTGGTCACCGCGACGGGTGAGCAGCCGGGTCAGCAGTAGGGCGATCTTGCCGTGTCCACCGGCGACGACGATGCGCATGCGAGGAGCTCCTTTCGGGCGGGACGGCGGCCGTCAGCGTTCCGGGCCGCCGGGATTGCAGTTGGCCGACACCGTGGCCGAATAGCCGACGTCGGGTCGCCACGGTTCGAGGTTCCAGCTCGGTTTGTCGGGCGCCACCATCCTCGCCCACACCCAGTGGCAGAGGAATTGGTCGCGCATCCCCGGTGCGCCGGCGTCGGCGTCGAGGGCGAGGACCTCCTGCCAGGCGAGCTCGTCGGTGCCGGGGGTCGAGGTCTTCCTGCCCGCGACGGTGGGGACGACGAGCAGCCTGGCGCCGTCGATGGTCTCGGTCCAGGTCACGTGGTCGATGAGCGGCAGGCCGGCATAGGGATCGACGGTGGTGGTCGGCGGCGCGATGGTGGCAGGCGGCTTGCTGGTGGGCCGCGGCGTCGTGGTGACCGTCGTCGGGGCCGGTGCGGCCGCGTCGTCGGAGCCCGCCGACCCGCAGCCGGTCAGGGCGGCCAGCGCGATCGCGGCGAATGCGGCACCGTTGCGCCACCGTGTCACGGACGCCCCTTCCGTTGTCCCGGACCGTGCGGCCGAGACGCGGCCGCCCGGCCAGCCTAGTGCGGCGGGCCGGGCGGTGCCGGTGGGCTCAGTGCCAGAGCGATCGGCAGGGGAGTCTGCGCAGTTCGGGGCGGACCCGGCCGTCGACGGTCACCAGCAGGCCCGCGTGCACCGCCGCCGTCGTGAACTCCCAGGCCTCGGACGGGGTCGCGGCGTATTCCAGGATCAGGGCGTCTTGCGGTGTCGGGCCGTCGAAGTAGACCGTGATCCGGCGGGTCGGTATCTCGGTCCGTTCGATGCGATGCGGGGTGGCGGCGATGTTCTCGTCGAGGGGAATCATGGCGTGCTCCTTTTCGCCCCGGCACTCGTGAGCGCCTTCCTGCTCGACGGTAGGACCCGGACCATCGAGAAGAACATGTTCTGGATTTCCGCTGGAGATCTCACAGCCCGCCCGGCACCGCGGCCGTAGGCCGACCACATGGGTGCGCAGGCGGCCTGCCTCCCATCACAACTCGCCGCAGAGCTGTTGTGAGCTCCGTCGGTGTCTCTCGGATGCGGTTCCGACGAGCCACGGTACCGGCCGATATCGGTACCGACGGCAGCGACACGGGAGAACAGCCGCACCTGCTGAGCCCGGTGTCGATCGGCCCGGATCCGCTTGCCCCGACGCGGATCCGGGCCGATCGTTGTTGCGATCGTGCCGCATTGCGTCACGACTCGGGCACGACGCCGATTCCGCCGGGTGGTTCCGGCGTACCGTCAGTGATCTGACGAGGGGCGCACTGGGGGAGGTTCGGCGGAATTCGAAGCACCGCATCGCCGCACGTCACGACGAATCCGACGTTGCCACCCGAAGGCGTGTGTGCCATGCGATCTGTGCGTGTGTTGGTCTGCTCGATGCTCCTGCTCTGTTCGTTCGCCGTCGGCACGGCCGCGGCCGAACCGCCACCGACGACGGAATTCCCGGTGCCGCATCCGGGTACGCCGGGATTCCTGCCCGATCTGCAACGCTGGATCGATCAGGTGCTGCCCTCGCCGATCCAGCCCACCGGCGATCCCGATGCCGAACTCGCCGCCCTGCACGCCGCGGTGATGCCGTCGGCGGTCGGCGACCCGATGTTCGACCACTGGCCCGACGGCCTGGCCGAGCTGGCGCCGGGCGACATCATCGAGACCCGCGACGTCATGGCCACCGCGGCCCCGCTCACCCTGGTGCCGATCCGGTCGGCCACCCTGCTCAAGTTCCGCACCGACGACTCGCACGGACGCCCGTCCTTCGCGACGGCGACCCTGCTCGTGCCCGCCACCGACTGGACCGGTCCCGGTGATCGCCCGGTACTGGTCAACAACCTGCCGATCGACGCGCTGGGGCGCGACTGCACGCCGGGATACACCCTGGCGCACGGCCTCAATCTGCATTCGAGCACCACCGAATTCATCCCGCCGACAACGCAATTGGCGGCGCTGCGCGGCTACGCGGTGCTGGTGCCCGATCACGAGGGCCCCTGGATGGCCTATGCCGAGCCGTATGTCGCCGGGCACGCGGTGCTCGACGCGATCCGCGCCGTCCGCGGAATCGACCCGGTGACATTCGGTGACAGCAGATTCGCGATGACCGGCTATTCCGGCGGCGCCATCGCCACCCACGGCGCGGCCAAGCTGATCGATTCCTACGCCCCGGAACTCGCCGACGTGATCGTCGGCGCGGCGCTGGGCGGCGTGCCCGCCGATTTCGAGATTCTCTCGCGCAGTATGAATGCCAACCTCGCTTCCGGCATTTTTATGGCGGCGACGTTCGCGATCGGCCGGGAACGCCCGGAAATCCTGGCCGCGATGAACAATCTCGCGCGCTGGGTGGCGACCTCGGTGATGAAGGACCAGTGCGTCAGCGTGTTCGCCATCCCCGGCGTCTTGCACCTGCCGATCGATGTCGGCGCCAACATCGCCGATCCGCTGCGTTCGGAATTGGCCACCACGATCTACGAGATCACCCGGATGTCCGGGCTGCGCTCGGCCACGCCGCTCTACATCTACAACGGCGAGCAGGAGTTCTGGATCCCCGCCGCCGGCGCGCGCAATCTCTACAACGAGCAGTGCGCACTCGGCGCGAACGCGGTGTACCGCAGCGTGTTCGGTGAACATGTGATCGGTGCGGTCACCGGCTATCCGGAGGCGATGCTGTGGCTGGACGAGCGTTTGCAGGGGGTCGCCGCGCGCAGCGAATGCTGACGGCAAGATTCCTGTGCCGGTTCATGGCGGTTTTCGACAACCGGTGGTGACCTTTCCAGAAACCAGGAGACGTTGGAAAAGCGGCGATTTCGCCGCCTTATGTTCAGTGCGGTTTCGACAAAGCCATTCGTATTTCTCGAATCGCACAGGAAGATACGCCAACAATGAAATCTCCCAGTCGCAGACGGACGCTACAGACGGCGGTGCTGACCGGCGTCGGCGCGCTCGCCGTCGCGCTCACCGGTCCAGGGGCGGGTGCGTCCCCGGCGCCGGCGCCGACCGAGCAGGCCCTCGCCGATCTCATCTCCGAGGGCCGCCAGGTCGCCGGCCCTGGTAGCGGTTCCGCCTGCACCTCCGGCAGCGGCGCCGGTTCGGGCAACGGATCGGGGAACTGCTACGGCGGCTCCGGATCGAGCTCCGGTTCCTCCGGCGGAAAGTCCACCGACACAGTCGGTTACGGACCCGCCCAGACCTCGTTCCTCGGCGCCTTCGCCTACGGCCTCGCCAACGGCGACGCCACCCCGCCCGGTGCGAACGACTGGGCCTGCAAACCGACCGCCGAGAAGCCTCGCCCGGTCGTGCTGCTGCACGGCACCTGGATGAACGCCTACAACGGGTACGCGTTCATGGGTCAGCCGATCAAGGACGCGGGCCTGTGCACGTTCACCTTCAACTACGGCCGCTCCGGCCTGGTCGAAGGCGGCGGCCTCGGTTCGGTCCTGCCCGGCGTCATGGGCACCGGGTACATCCAGGACTCCGCCGATCAGCTCGCCGTCTTCGTCGACCGGGTGCTCGCGGCCACCGGCGCCGACGAGGTCGACATCGTCGCCCACTCCCAGGGCGGCGCGATGGCCAACTGGTACACCAAGTTCGACGGCGGCGCGGCCAAGGTGAAGAACCTGGTCACCTTCGGCGCCACCCACCACGGCACCAGCCTCGACGGCATCGGCGCCCTCGGCCGCGCGATCAACAACCTCGGCATCGACATCCTCGGTCTCGTCGAGATCTTCGTCGGGCACGCCGGTATCCAGCAGACCATCGGCTCGGATTTCGTCAACCAGCTCAACGCCGCCGGTGACACCGTCGCCGGCGTCGACTACACGGTCGTCGGCACCCGCTACGACGAGGTCACCAACCCCTACGACCTGACCTTCCTGAAGCCGGGTCCCGGCGCCACGGTCGACAACATCACCCTGCAGGAGGGTTGCGAACAGGATGTTTCCGACCATCTGACGATGATGTACTCCCCGCGGGCGCTCTCCATCGCGCTGCGGGCCATCGACCCGGCGGGCAACCACGAGCTCGTGTGCACCTTCAACCCCTGGCTGATCGGGGGTGGCGGCTCGCTGTGAGAAACCACGAAGGCGCTGTCCGCACTCGGCGGGCAGCGCCTTCGGCGTTTCCGGGGGAGCGGATCAGGCGGCGGAACGGTAGCTGCGCGCGACGAGCGCGGAACGCAGGTACCACAGACCCGACGGCTGGGTCGGATCGAAACCGGTGAGCTGGCCGATCCGCTTGAGCCGGTAGTCGACGGTGTTGGTGTGCACGTGCAGTACCCGCGCGGTGCGTTGCCGGTTGAGGTTGTTGGCGATGTGGCGCTGCAGGGTTTCCAGCAGCTCGGGGTACTGATCCAGCGGATCGAGCAGCGAACCGAGGAACTCCCGGCCGGGGCCGGGGCGGGTCAGCTGGTACTCCAGGGCCAGCTCGTCGAAGCGGTACAGACCCGAGGTGACCTCGAGTCGCTGCACCATGTCGAGCAGTTCGTGGGCCTGGTCGGCGGCGTCGGGGACGCCGGTCGTCGAGGTCTCGACCATCGCCGCGGTGATTCCGGCCTGGGCGGCCTGGGAGAGCTGGGCGACCAGCGCGGCCAGACCGTCGCGGTCGAAGGTGTCGGCGGGAATGAGCACCGTGCCGCCGTCGACGCTGAGCAGCGACAGCGCCGAATCCCCGCAGCGCTTGGCCAGTTCGGCCTGCACCCGGCGCAACTTGCGGCGGGCGACAACCTTCGCGTCGAGCGCGGGGTTGGCCTCCTCGCGGTGCGGCGGGATCGCCAGCGCGAGCACCGCGTAGGTGTCGGCGATCGCGATCCCGCATTCGCGGGCCATCGTGGAGGTGCTGTGCCCGCCGAGCAGGGCCGAGGTGAGCGTGTGCACCGCGGTGTGGTGCTCACTGACGACACCGCGCAGTTCCCGCACGTAGGCCAGCGACACCTGGGCGGTGATGGTGTCGAGCATTTCCATCACCATCTTCACGCCGTCGACCAGGTTGTCGTAGTCCTTCACCGACGCGTTGGAGACGACCAGGTCGAGGCCGATCTTGAAGCCCTCGGCGATCGAGTGGTGGATCGTGTCGATCGGCACGCCCTCGCGGGCCCAGCCGCTGGCCGCGTCCTGCAGGCGCTGCAGTTTGTTCGGGATGTCGCGGCCGTCGAGCATGCTGACGGCGAATTCGAGGCAGATCCGGGTGATGGTGGTGACGTCGCCGGTGATGGCATCGCCGGGCAGCGTGCCGCAGGGGACGACATTGGCGACGAAGTGGCCGACCATCTGCCGGGAGAGGGCACGAACGTCCTTCAACGGCGACGACATCGGCTGACCCGAGATGGTCAGCGATTGCCGGGGTGGATTATCGACGGACATCTGTGTTCCCTTCGCCCAATTTCGGCTGTGCCCCCGCTGTCCAGCGACTTCACCCTAGCCAACCGGCGCCGATGCCGGAATGGAACGTCGGGTAATGGGTCGTGGACTCATGCTTGCCTGCCTGCTTGGTGAGCGATCACAAGTCTGGTCCATCGGTATGAGTGGTTGTAGAGTTCTCCGCGCCGGAACGAACCGATAGGGGGCACCACCATGCGACCTGCCGTCCGTTGTCTGGTCTGGGAACTGGACGAAACGCTGTGGGACGGTGTGGTCCACGACGCGACCAGCACAACGCTGCGCCCGCAGGCACTGCGTACGCTCACCAAGCTGAGCGAGCGCGGTGTGCTGCATGCTGTCGCGGCACGGGGTGATCGTTCGCGCACGTTGCGGACGCTCTACCGGCACGGGCTGTACGAGATGTTCTCGGCGGTCGAGGTGGGCTGGGGTCGCAAGTCGGCCTCGATCGTGCGCCTCGCCGACACCCTCGGGCTCGGCCTGGAGGGGATGGCGTTCGTCGACGCCGAGCCGGTGGAACGCGCCGAGGTCTCGCGGGCGCTGCCGATGGTGCGCTGCTATGCGGCCCGCAATGTCGACATGCTGCCGCTGCTGGCCGATTTCCGGCACGACCTGCGCTCGGGCCCGGTGCCGACCCCGCCGCTGGGGTTCGCGCGCGTTCCGGCGCTCTGACCGGCGCGAATTCGGCTGCGCGCGCTGCGTTTACGCACGGACTGCGGCATCGCAACCGCTGCAAAGTTGCACAGTGTGCCAAAACGGCGGTGCCGCACGGGTTCAGGACTGGTCCGGCAGCAGCGCCAGCGTGAGTTCGGCCAGCCGATCCGGGGCGGCGACCACGTCGTAGGCGGTGATCCGGCCTGCGTGCACGGTGAACGTGACGGCGAACAGCGGCTTGCCCGCCGGTGCCACCACCAGTCCGGGCCGCCCGTCGACGAGGAGCAGCACGGCATCGCGCGACCGCTGCCGCAGCACCAGCGTGCCGTCGGCGACCGCGGCGGCGCCACGGACGAGTGCCGCCATCCCGGGCGGTAGCGCCGCCGGATCGGCCGTGCGCACCACGTCCGGTGCGAGCACGGCCAGCAATTCGCCCAGGTCACCTTCGCGGGCCGCCTTCAGGAACGCCGCCACCGCGACGCGTTGCTCCGCCAGTTCGGCCTGATCGACGCGAGCAGGCGCGTGTACCCGGAGCCGGGCCCGGCTGGCGAGCTTCTTGGTGGTGGCCGGTGTCCGCCCGAGCATCGGCGCGATGTCAGCGAACGGCACCGCGAACAGATCGTGCAGGACGAACGCGACTCGCTCCTCCGGCCCGAGCACATCGAGCACAACGAGCAGGGCGCGTCCGACCGAATCCGCCAGCAGCGCTTCGTCCTCGGGATCGGCGCCGGGTCCGGTAGCGCGAGCCTCGACGGCCGCAACGTCGGTGGTCTCCGCGCGCTGCGCGCGAACGCGCAGGGCGTCCAGGCAGATCCGGGTCACGACGGTGGTCAGCCAGCCGTCGATATTCGTGATCTCGGCCGCGGCCACCCGGTCCAGCCGCAGCCAGGTCTCCTGCACCGCGTCGTCGGCCTCGGCGGCGGAGCCGAGCATCCGGTAGGCGACGCCACGCAACCGGGTACGCCGCTGCTCGAAGGCGAGCGCGAGCGAATCCGCGGGCATCGGTCACCTTTCGGTCGGGCCGTTCGTCACACACGACGACGGCGACTGCCGTCGATCACCGTAGACCGGAGGAACCGTTCGATGCACACCAGCTATGTCGTCGTCACCGTGCTCGCCGCGCTGGCCGCACTCGCCGCCGCCGCGATCGATGTCGTGCGTGCCGACTGGGTACGCGAGAACATGCGCCACTACGGCGTCGCACCGTGGACGCTCACCCCGTTGGCCGTGATCAAGGCGGCCGGTGGGCTGGGTCTGCTCGCCGGTCTGGCCTACCGGCCACTGGCCGTCGCCGCCGCGGCCGGGTTGGTGCTGTACTTCGTCGGCGCCGAGCTCACCGTGCTGCGGGCTCGGTGGTACGGGCATCTGGGCTACCCGCTGCCGTATCTGCTGCTGTCGGCCGGGTCGCTGGCGCTGGCCCTGGCGTGAGGTGGTGGTGGCGCGCCACGTCGGC
>NZ_JBSGVD010000007.1:215950-262806 GCF_053608285.1 Nocardia sp. NPDC055053
GGTTCATGCCCTGGCGGGCGAGCTCGACGATGCGACGGTCGCGCTCCGCGGTCGGGTCCTCGCCGAGCGACGCGTCGTCCGCCTCGATCGCCGCGGCCTGCTCGCCGATGAAGATCGCCGGGGCATTGGTGTGCCCGCGGATGATCAACGGCATCACCGAGGCGTCGGCGACGCGCAGGCCCTCGACACCGCGCACCTTCAGATCCGGGGTGACGACGCTGGCGGCGTCGGTGCCCATCCGGCAGGTGCCGACCGGGTGGTACAGGGTGTGCGAGAACTTCTCGATGGTCAGCGCCATGGTCTCCTCGAGATCCGCGGGCGCCGCCGGCGGGTAGATCAGCTCACCCAGCGCGCTCTTGAGCGCGGGCTGCCCGACCAGCCCGGCGCACACCCGCAGGCCCGCCATCAGCGCGGCGCGGTCGGCGCCGTCGGCATCGGACAGGTACTGCGGATCGATGACCGGCTTGGCCGTCGGATCGGCCGAAGCCAGGCCGATCCGGCCACGGCTGCGCGGGCGAAGCAGGATGGCGCCGACGACGACGCCGTGTTCGGTCGCCTCGACCAGCCCCTCGTGATAGAACGGCGCCGGCGCGTAGATCAGCTCCAGATCGGGGTGCTCGAGGTCGGGCTCGCTGCGCACGAACCCGTACGCCTCACCGACATTGGAGGTGAGCATGCCGCGATGCCGGATGAAGTAGTTGAGCAGCTCGAGCGGCTTCTCCGCCGTGAACAGCGAATCCGACTCGACGCTGTAGCCGAGCGCGGCGATCAGGTGGTCCTGCAGATTCGCGCCGACCTCAGGGGAGTGGGCGACGACCTCGATGCCGTGCCCCTTCAGCTCCTCCTCGTCACCGATGCCCGAAAGCTGCAGCAGCTGCGGGCTGTTCACCGCGCCACCACACAGGATGACCTCGCGGTTCGCGGTCACGGTGTGGGTCTGCCCATCGTGCAGGTACTCCACGCCGGTGGCCAAGGTGTCGTCGAACAGCACCCGGGTGGCCAGCGATTCGGCCCGCACGGTCAGGTTCGCGCGCTTCATCGCGGGCCGAAGGTAGGCATCGGCGGTGCTCCAGCGCCTGCCGTCGCGCTGGGTGACCATCGTCTGCGCGAAGCCCTTGGGCGCGGGCCGGTTCGGCGACTCGAGCTCGAGGCCAGCCTGGCGCACCGCCTCGAGGAAGGCGTGCGTCGACGCGCGCGGGCTGCGCTGGCGCTGCACGTGCAGCGGACCTTTCGAGCCCTCGTCGGGGAACTGCGCGTCCTGCACGTTCTCGATCTTGCGGAACTGCTCGACGGCGGCCGCGAAGTTCCACTGCTCACCCGCGAGGAGCCCCCACTCCTCGTAGTCGGCGCGGAAGCCGCGCACCCACATCATCGCGTTCATCGACGACGAGCCGCCGAAGGTCTTGCCGCGCGGCCAGTAGATCTGGCGGTCGCCGAGGCCGGGCTGGGGTTCGGTCAGATAATCCCAGTCACGTTCGGTGCGGAACAGCTTCGAGAACGCCGCCGGAATATGGGCGTACTTGTCGTCGTCGGCCGGACCGGCCTCCAACAGGACAACCGTGGTGCCCGGGTCGGCGCTGAGCCGATTCGCGAGCACCGCCCCCGCTGACCCGGAGCCGACGATCACGTAATCCGCGGACGTCCCACCTGCTTGCACTGTCCAACTCCGATCCTGCGCTGCATCTGTCGTAGCCAACTGGTCGCGCCCGCACGCGGACTGAAAAGCCCGCGAGCGCAGCCGGACTCATCGTCCGGCCGCCGCGCTGCATGCAGCGTACTGACAGTGAGGCTTCGGTGGGTGCCGCGCGCGTCAGTCGGTGCGGGCCGCCGCGGCCGCCTTGCCCGCCCGGCGGCCGTAGAAGCTGCCGTCGCCGAGCGAGGCGCCGCTGACGTACCCGTACGCGCACAGCCCTGACGTGCAACGACCCGCCGCGTACAGGCCCTCGATCGGCTCACCGCTGACGTGCAGCACCCGCGAGTCCAGGTCGGTGCGCAGCCCGCCGAGGGTGAATCCGGCGGTGAGGCCGCGCAGGTCGAAGCCCGCCAGCGGCGGCGTGACCGGGCGAACCCACTCCGGCTTCTTGCCCAGCAGCGGGTCGCTGCCGTTCTCGGCGTGCCGGTTGTAGGTGGCGATGGTGGTCTGCAGTGTCTGTTCGGGCAGTCCCATCTCGGACTCGAGCTCGGCCACGGTTTCGGCGACCCATTTCGGCGGGATACGGAAGAACGGGGTGGAGCTCTCGGTCGCGAGGGCTTCCTCCAGCGAGGCCTCGTCGATGACGAGGAAGGCCTGGTTGTCGTTCTGCAGCAGCGTCGCCTGACCGATCCGGCCCGGGTAGGTGTCCTCGGTGACATACCGCTGACCACGTCCGTTGACGAGGATGCCGCGCGCCATCAGCTGGGGATCGCCGAAGATGGCGACCTCGCTGGCGTCCATGTGCGCCAGCTCGGCGCCGAGCGCGTGCGCCACCCGGATGCCGATGCCGTCGTGTTCCTCGATGGCCGCGCCGGGCCTGCCGCTCAGGCGCGGGGTGTAGCGGTCGATCATCTCGGTGTCGTAGGCGAAGCTGCCGGTCGCCAGGACGACACCGCGCGCGGCCCGTACGGCGACGGGCTTGCCGTAGTTGGTCGCCAAGACGCCGACCACGCGGTCCTCGTCGTCGACGATGAGCCTGCGGATACGGGTGTCGTACTCGACGGCGACGCCGAGTTCGGCGACGGTGTCGGCCAGGGGCTTCATCAGCATGTAGCCGCCGCCACGTTCACCGGTCTTCTTGTCCGCCATCTGCGGGACGTGTCCGCGGGGCGCTGGCTTCGCGATATCGAGGAACGGCGCGGCGTTCTCGCCGCCGGAGTACATCAGACCCTCGTCGTGCGGCGGCTCCCAGCCGGGCTCACCCCAGAACGACTCCTTGAACGGCACGCCGCACTCGACGAGCCAGTTGTAGTGCTCGACGCTGCCCTCGCAGTAGTCCTCGATCTTGGCCTCGTCGACGCCGGGCCCGAGCGCGGCGGTGAGGAACGCGGCCATGTTGTCCGGGGTGTCGTCGAACCCGAGCGCCTGCTGCAGCGGGGTGCCGCCACCGAGGTAGACGAACCCGCCCGCCAGCGCGGCGGCGCCGCCCCAGCCGCCGGTCCGTTCCAGGATGAGCACCTTCGCGCCCGCCCTGGCGGCCTCGATCGCGGCGCACACGCCGGCGATGCCGTAACCGGCCACCACCACGTCGGCCTCGAAATCCCAGTGCGTCACGGCGTTCGCGCGCAACGGTCGGACGGTGTCGATCCGGTGGGGCTGTTCGGTCACGTGTTCCTCCGCTGCTCGGGTACGTACCCGAAATGGTGCCGCTTACCGCGCGACAAAACAAGAACGTGTTATAGAAGTTCCCGCCCAGCGGGACACTTGCGCCCCGGTCGGGCTCCGGTACGGTGGCCATCGAACCGACATAGACGAGATCTGGTGGTGTTGTGGTGAGCGCGAACATTCGAGACATTGCGGTGCAGACCCTGAGCGGGGCCGACACCACGCTGGGCGAGCTGGCGGGTGACCGGGCGGTGCTGCTGGTCAACGTGGCCTCCAAGTGCGGGCTGACCCCGCAGTACACCGGCCTGGTCGAGCTGCAGAAGACCTACGGCGAGCGTGGCTTCACGGTGGTCGGTGTCCCCTGCAACCAGTTCATGGGACAGGAGCCCGGCACCGCCGAGGAGATCCAGGAATTCTGCGCGGTCACCTACGGCGTCGACTTCCCGCTGCTGGCAAAAGTCGACGTCAACGGCGACGACCGCCACCCGCTCTACACCAGCCTGGTCGAGACCCCCGCCGCCGACGGCAGCGCGGGCGATGTGCAGTGGAACTTCGAGAAGTTCCTGATCGGCCGCGACGGCACGGTCGCGGGCCGCTTCCGCCCGACCGTCACCCCGGACGCGAGCGAGATCGTCACCGCGATCGAAGCCCAGCTCTGAACTACTGCGCGTTCGCCAGCAGCGCGTACTGCGCGGCGGCCTGCTGCCGCACATCTCCGGGTGCGGGCCCACTGACGAACGCGCCGTACCCGCGGTAGCTGACGTAGCAGCGCACCACCGCGGGTGCGCTGCCCGCTCGGCGTTCCGCGCAGCGTGCGCCGGGGACCCGGTCGGGCCCGGCGACCGGATGCGCGGCCGCGCTGAGCGTGTCCTGCCAGGTGGCGCCGAACGCCGCAGCGGCGCTGTCGTCGCGGAACCGGAACAGCGTGGTGGTGGAGGAATTCGCCACGCTGTCGACACCGCCGCGATCCCAGGCCGCGGCGAGTTCGGCGGGCTCGGTGGGCCGGTAGTGCAGGCTCGCGCGTCCGGTCCACGCGGCGAATTCGCGCGAGGAGATGGCGATCTGCTGATCGGCCGGGATCAAGGTGCGGCGCAGCAGTCCGTCGGGATCGCGCGGTAGCTCGGCGATCCGATCGGGTGCGGTCGGAACGAAGGTGTCCAGCAACGGTTTCTGCGCGTCCAGGACCGCGGCGACGCGCCGGGCGAGCGCGTCGACATCGGGTGTCGGATGCTGCAGGAACAGGCTCACCACGAGTTCGCCGTCGGCGAAGGTCGCGCCGATCGTCTTGACGCCCGGCCGCCAATGCGCGTGCGCGGCAGGGTATCCGGGGATCGCCACCGGTTGATTGTCCGGGCTGACGCCGAAATCGGTGGCTTCGAGATCGCGGGCCGCCGTCGCGGCGGTCTCGGCGCCGGGGAAGCGCAGCAGCACGATCCGGGTGACCCGCGCGTCGGTGTCGATCGCGGGGGTCGCTGTGTCGAAGACCCGGCTGCCCTCGGCGACATCGAACGCGACGATCATCCGATGCCGTTCCAGGACAGGAATATTCACAGTGGAGATGGCCGACGTGTCCGCGGCCCGGCGGGGTGTGTCGAGCACATCGGTACCCCAGTTGTGGGTGAGCGCCGCATCGACCTCGTGCGGCAGGACCACCGCGCCCGCCATCCGCAGCCCCTCCAGGACCGGGCCGTCCGTCGGCTTGCGGGTGGCCTCCAGATCGGCGGGCACGGTCGTGTAGCTGCCCACCTCGAGGGTGCGCACATCGATCTCTCCCGCGGTGGCGGCGCCGTCGACGGAGGCGCAGCCGGCGAGGACGACGGCCAGCGCGCCCAGCCCGAGGCGCGTGGTCACAGGGGAGCGGTGGTGAGCCATGCGTCGATCATCTCCTGATGGGTGTGGCCCTTCCAGTACACCTGGAGCAGCACGGTCGAATACGGTGCGGCATCGAACTGCACCAGCAGCCACGGGCCTCCGAGCCGAGGAAACTGCGCACTGTCAACGGTCGGCCATACCGTGATCGCGGGTGTTGCGTGGTGCCGACCGGCAAGGTCGCGACGAACCGGCCGACCGTGTCCGCGTCGGCATGGCTGAGCGCCTGGAGGTGCAAGCCCTCCCGATCGGTGCAGTCGAAGCCGGTGTGCCACACCGCATCCGGGTTCTTCGTCGCGAAGCTGCACCGGGAGCCCCGATAGCCCTCGCTGTCCGGGCTCGTCGGCAGCAGATCGAGGAACAGCGCGATCGTCGGCCGAGCCGCCGCCCACGCGCCGACGGTGGTGGTCGGTGCGGCGGCGGCGCTGTACGGCAGAACGCCAGGTACGGCCGCGCCGTCAGTGTCCTGGCGTGCCGCAGAGGCGACGCCGGTGTGCGGCTGCGCCGGTCCGGCACCGGGGGTCGCCGCCGTGGTGGCTGCGGCGACCATCTCACCGCAGCTCGCGAACCGGTGCGCGGGATCCTTGGCCATCGCCCGCGTGCGCGTGGTCGAGCGCGTCGGCCGTGGACCGGGCGATGTGCAGCCCCCGCTGGGGCGGCAGCGGCCCGCCGCGCAGAGCCGGCTCGACATCGGTGCCCGCCACGTACTGCATCGCGATCCACAGCCGCCCGTCCTCGCTGCCGCGGTCGTGGATGGCGACGATATTCGGATGATCGAGCCGTCCCGCGAGCTCGGCCTCCCGCCCGACCCGAGCACCCGCTAGATGCGGATAGCCGGCGAAGATCACTCCGGCCTGGAGCTCGTGCATGCCAGTCACGCCGGCGCAGGACCGCTGACCTCGCGATCAGCGGCCGGAACCCGGTGAATCAGGGTCGCGTGCGGTGCACGGCGATGGCGGCCAGCGCTGCCGCCGCCAGGGAGGTGCCCGCACCCATCAGATGGACGACCACCAACGCGCCGCTCGCCGACGTTGCGGCGAGAGCGAAGAACACCGAGCCGAATGTCGCGATCCCCACGACGGTACCCATCTGCACACTCGTCACGAGGATGCCGCTGGCGTCGGCGGCGAGCGCCATCGGAACCGTCGACAGCGCCCTGGTCATCAACGGGCTGAACGCCAGCCCGCTGCCGAGACCGAGCACAGCGAAGGCGAACAGCGCCGCCGGACCGAGGCCCGCGCCGTCACGCAACAGCACGGCCAGCCAGCCGAGCGCCGCCGCACCGAGCACCAGGCCGAGCGGAATCATCGTGGCGTGCCACTGTTTCGGGATGCGCTCCCAGTACAGCCCGGCCGCGGCGAACATGATGCCCATCGGCAGGAACTGCACCCCGGCGTGCAGCGCGCTGTAGCCCAGCTCGCCCTGCAGATGGATCGCCATCGCGAACAACCAGCCGGCGAAACTCGCCATGATCATCAGCAGGGTCGCCGCGGTCACCAGGAGGCCGGGTACGGCGAGTACCCGAGGCGAGAACAGCGGCTCGCCACCGCCCGCCGCGACCCGGTGCTCGATGCAGGCGAACACCACCAATCCGAGGACCCCGGCACCGAGGCACACCCAAGACCACGCGGGAAAGCCCAGTTCTCGGCCGAGGACCAGCGGAACGACCAGCAACAACACGGTGACCGTCAGCGTCGCCAGACCGGGAACATCCAGCCCACGGTCGGTCCGCGCTGCGGTAACCGGAAGAACCCCCGGCGCGGCAACCAGCAGGGCAAGGCCGAGTGGCACATTCACCAGGAACACCCCACGCCAGCTGCTGCCCGCCAGGTCGGCATCGACGATCAGCCCGCCCAGGATCTGACCGGCCACCACGCCGCCGGAGATGATCGCCGCGTAGATGCTCAACGCCCTGGCTCGCGCCGGACCGGTGAAGGTGCGCTGGATCAGCGTCATCACCTGCGGCACCATCGCCGCCGCTCCCGCACCCTGGGCGAACCGGAACACGATGAGCGACAACTCGTCCCAGGCCAGCCCGCACGCCAGCGACGCGACGGTGAACACCGCGAGCCCCGCGACGAAGGTACGTCGCTGAGTGAAGCGATCGCCCAGGCGGGCGCCGCTGATCAGCAAGACCGCGTACGCGATGACATACCCCGCCACGATCAGTTGCAGCGCCGCACCACCGGTACCGAGGCTCGCGCGGATCGACGGGATGGCGACATTGACGATGGACGCGTCGAGCACCGCCATGAACTGCCCGGTGAGGAGAACGACGAGCACGGCCGCCGATCGCCTGCCGGCCGGTACTGGGTGCGCCGGTGTGGGCGCGATGGTCTGTGACATGCCACCGATCGTGTGCCGCCACGCCGGTGGTGACCAGGAGTCCGCTGACACGGGTACCGTCACTACCTGCCTGATGTCACACTCCGCCCGCGTTTTTCGTCGTTCCGTCGAACAGCACACCGTCGAAGGAGATATGAATGCGGATCGCAGTGATCGGGGCGAGCGGACGGATCGGCCGCGAGGTGGTCGACGTCCTGAAGAACAACGGCGACGACATTGTCGAGATCACCCGCACGGCAGGCATCGACGTGCTGACCGGCCACGGTCTGGCCGCCGCGCTCACCGACGTCGAGCTGGTGGTGGACGCGGTGAACGCCGAAACCACCGACACCGCGGCGGTGACCGAGTTCTTCCGCACGATCGCCCGCAACGTCGGGCAGGCCGCGGCGGCGGCAGGCGTGCGGCGCATCGCGGTGGTCTCGATCATCGGCATCGACGCTTTCACCGCGGGCCACTACGCGGGCAAACTCGCCCACGAGCGCGCCTACCAGGAGGGACCGGTTCCCGTGCGCATTCTGCGTGCGGCCCAGTTCCACGAATTCACCGAGATGATGCTCGACTGGACCACAGTCGGTGACCGGGCCGAAATACCCGCGTACCGAGCGCAATTGGTGGCCGCTCGCACGGTCGCCGAGCACCTGGCCGACCTCGTCCGCACCGACGGGCCCGCCGTGGTCGAGATCGCGGGCCCGCAGCAGTGGCGGCTCGTCGACGCGGTGGCACGGGTCGCCGCCCGGCGCGGCGCCCCGGCCCAGGTTGTCGAAGTGCTCGATCCAACCGACCCGGATCACCACCTGCAGGCCGAGGGCGCGTTGCTGCCAGGACCCGGCGCCGTCATCGCGGGCCCGACCTTCGAGGAGTGGCTCGAACGACGGTAGGCGGAGCCGGGTTAGCCTCTGTGCCAACGGAATAGATGCTCTACGCTGAATTCGTACAGTCGGTCCGAAGCCCGGAGGCGCCCGATGTCGCAATCCTCTGCCGCCTACCCCAGCGCCGTTCCGGTCGGGGTGGACACCACGCGCGCGAGCATCGCGCGCGTCTACGATGCCGCGCTCAACGGCAAAGACAACTACGAGGTGGATCGCGAGGTGCTGGCCCAGGTCCGCACCGTCGCGCCGCAGGTCAACGACCTGGCCTGGGCCAACCGCGATTTCCTCATCCGCGCGTGCCGGTTCCTGGCGAAGTCGGGGATCGACCAGTTCCTCGATCTCGGCTCCGGCCTGCCCACCGCGGAGAACACCCACCAGGTGGTCCAGCGGGTGAACCCGCGGTCGCGGGTGGTCTACGTCGACAACGATCCGTCGGTGCTCGTGCACGCGCGGGCCCTGCTGGCAGGCAACAGCCGCACCCGGATCGCCGAGGCCGACATCTTCCGCCCGCTCGACGTGCTCGGCAACGAGACGGTCCGCACCGAACTCGACTTCACCCGCCCGCTGGCGCTGTTCCACGTCGGCACCCTGCACCACTACCTGGGTGCGGACGGCCCAGCGTTGATGCAGACCTACATCGACGCACTGCCGTCGGGTTCGTTCGTGGCGATCGCCCACTTCCACGACCCGCAGACGCCCGAATACAGCGAACTGGCCCGCAAGATGGAAGAGAAGTTCATCCACAGCCCGATGGGCAGCGGCCGCTTCCGGACCAGAGACGAGATCCAGGCCATGTTCGGCGATCTGGAGATGGTCGAACCCGGCCTGGTCCGCTGCGACGACTGGTGGCCCGACGGCCCGCACCTCACCCCGCTCTCCGACGTCCGCCACTGCATCGTCGGCGGGGTAGGCCGCAAGCGCTAGCGCCGAAACGGTGTCGGCATTCAGTGTGCCGACTCGAGCCGGCGCAGTCGTTCGGCATCGATGATGCTGATGGCCTCGTCGTCGATGCTGATCAGGTCGCGGCGTTCGAACTCTTTGAGGGCCTTGGTCAACGACGGGCGGTGCACGCCGAGCATGGCGGCGAGGGTGCGCTGGGCGAGCTGGACCGAACCGTCGACGGCTTCGTCGAGCAGCAGTTGGGCGACCTGGGTGGGCAGCGGGCGGCCGAGCATGTTGATCAATCGTCCCTGACCGGCCGAAACCCGCTGGGTGACACTGGAAAACCAGCGACGGGCCGTCGCGGGATCGTTGGCGAGCAGCGCCTCGAAGGCGGAAGCGGGCAGGAACAGGCAGTTCGCGTCGGTGCGTGTGCGCGCGGTGTAGGCCAGTGGCATTCCCAGCAGCAGTGCGATGTCACCGTCGACGTCGCCGGGGCCGAGCACATCGACGACCGCACGTTCCCGCCCGGAACCCACCGACAATTCGACCTGGCCTTGCTTCACCATCCACACCCCGTCGGCGGGTGCGCCCGCGGAGAACACCAGCGACCCGGCCGCGAGTGGTCCGACCTCGACCCGGCCGACGAGCTCGGTGAACTCGCCGGGACTCAGTGGTGCGGTCGGCCCGCGGCCGACGCACCGGGCGATCCATGCCGCATGACGCAACTGGTCGTCGCCGAACGACTCCTCACCCATCGCGTGGACCAGGTGGGAGAACGCCCGGTGGCTGTGAATCATCGCTGACTCCTGGTCGTGGACGAACCTGTCATCCCCTGACAATTATCCGCGCGAAGACGGCGCAATGCGATGCCTCAGAGGTCCTCGGCCAGGTCGTCCTCGTCCACCCCTGATGCCCACCTCCTCGGGGTACCAGAACGCGACCTCGGCCCGGTCGAGACGGTCGACGAGGGCGAGCACCCGCGCGAGCCCACCGGGTCGAAGGCGGGTGACGGGGGCTTTGATGCAGAATGTGGAGGTGATCGATAGACCGAAGCCGAAGTGCGAGGCACTCGCCGTTGTGGGAACGACGGGTGTCGCGACGCCTGTCAGCGGCTAGTTCGATGTCGGACCAGGAAGCCGGGACAGGTTCGCGAAGCGACCTGGCGGAAGTCGATTCGATGCGCTGGAGCGGCTGCGGCGGAAGTGAGAAGAGATGAAGGCCTCCGAAGGCGGTTCTGGCGAGGCCGAGGGCCGGGCGTCGAATGTTGTCCGGCTGCCGAGGCGGCCGCGGCGAGGTCGAGAGGATGTCGGCGAAGCCCGGCGTCGACCGTGGCCTCCGGATGCTGTCTACGATCCGGCACCTACCCGTCCGGTAACCCGCGCGGAGTTACAGAACGCATCTGGTACATGGCCGGTCGACGCGGTGGCGCAGGCGGGCGAGAACGCCGAGCATGAACACAATGTCATCGACCTCGGCGCCTCGCGCCGGAGACGGGCTGGTACGGATGATGCGCCCAGGGGTGCGCGGCCGAGGGTGATGCCGCGCAGAATCGGGTCAAGCGAGCGTGAACAGGGCGGCGACGCCGATGCCTCACCGCCGGACAGACCTGGAAGGTAGCCGCTTCAACACTCGAAACCTCCGCACGGGTTCCTGTGGTTTTCGTTGATACGATCTGGAATCGTGTTCGACAATTCCGTGGTTCCGAAGACCTCCGCGCGTCCGGCGCCGGTGCAACGCCGCGGAGTCGAGCGTGTGCAGGCGGTACTGGAAGCGGCGGAGGCACTACTCCGTGAGCAAGGCTACGAAGCTGCGACGTTGAAGGCGATCGGCGAACGGACGGGTATCCCGCTGGCATCGATCTACCACTACTTCGCTGATCGCAACCATGTCGACGTGGAGTTGGCTCGCCGTCACTCGGAGGAATTGAACATCCGTATCACCACTGCGTTCGAGCAGCGGGTCTCGAAGAACCTGGGCCAGGCCATCGACACGATCGTCGACCTGCTGCTCGCGTACTACCGGGAGTTCCCGAGCTTCGTCGAACTCTGGTATATCGGGCGTTCCCCGGCGATCAGCGAGGTCGCCCAGGCCTTCGACGAAGCGCAAGCCGGGCGATTCCGGCGCTATCTGATCAACCGGGGCTTCCTCGCAGATGACACCCCTCAGCTCGCCGTCGACCTCGCGTTCGAAGCCGGTAACCGGCTGTTCGATGTGGCATTTCGGCGGTCGGAGTCCGGCGACGAGCCCACCATCTCCGAATTGAAGCGCCTCGTCACCGCCTACCTCGCAACGTACTCGCCGCAGATCGAGAGCCGCGGCCGCGCCTGACGCTCAGTCGGCCATGACGTAACTGCCCGGGGCGACACCGAGCGGGCGGAAGCCGGCGTTACCCAGCGTGGCCGCCGCGGGCTTCGTGTGTCCAGAGCGGTCGCCGAGCCACGCGGCGTAGTCAGGCCACCACGACCCCTGCACAGTTGCCGCGGCGCTGCGCCAGTCTGCGGGATCGAGTGCATTGCTCTCCGACACTTGGTAACTGGACTTGCGATTACCGGGCGGGTTGACGAGCGCGGCGATGTGGCCGTTGGTCGACAGGACGAAACGCACCTTGCCGCCGAGCAGTTGCGCGCTGCGGTAGCAGTTGGTCCAGGGGCAGATGTGGTCGGCCGAGCCGGCAACGACATAGGAGTCGACCGTGATCTCGCCCAGGTCGATGGGTGTGCCGAGCACGGTGACCGCACCGGCGGTGGCGAGCTTGTTGTGCAGGGCGATGTCGATGAAGTCGCGGTGCAGCGCGGCGGGCATCCGGGTGGTGTCGGCGTTCCAGAACAGAATGTCGAACTTGGGTGGGGTCTTGCCCTGCAGATAGTTGTTGACCCAGTAGTTCCAGACCAGATCGGCGGGGCGCAGCCAGGCGAACACTTCCGCGAGAGTGCGCCCGTCCAGGTATCCCTTGCTCTGCGATCGGGCGATCGCGGCACGCGCGATACCTTCGTCGATGAGCGAGCTGGCGACGCCTGCCCGGTTCTGGTCGATCATGGTGACGAGCAGATTGAGGCTGGCCAGTTCGGCGATGTTTCCGGTCTGCGCGTGGTGTGCCGCCGCCATGCAAGCGATGAGGCCACCCGAGCAGGCGGCCATGGTGTGCACGGCGCCGACGCCGGTGATCCGGTCGACCACGCTGAACGCGTCGATGACGGCTTCGGCGTAGGCATCGGTGCCCCAGTCACGGTGGCGTTCGTCGGGATTGCGCCAGGAGATCATGAACACCTGCTGGCCTTGCCGGACCAAGTACTCGACGAGGCTGCGGCCAGGAGCCAGGTCGAGGACGTAGTACTTGTTGATGGTCGGCGGAACGATCAGGAGCGGTACCGCGCGCACGGTCTCGGTCTGCGGCAGGTACTGGATCAGCTCGAACATCTCTGTCCGGTACACGACAGCTCCGGGCGTGATCCCGAGGTCGACGCCCACCTTGAAGGCGTCGGGCTCGACCATCGCCGGGATCCGCGGCGAGCTGGCGAAGTCGCGCAGCAGGTTGCGTGGGCCCGAGACGGTATTGGAGCCGTTGCTGGCGAAGAACGTCTTCCAGGCGACGGGGCTGATCAGCGGATTATTGCTCGGGGCGGCGGCTTCGAGGATGTTCGACAGGACGAACCTCATCCGCTCGGCGTCGCGCCACTCCATCGCCGCGTCCTCGACGAGACCTTCGGCCAGCTCGTTCGCGGCCAGATAGGCCTGCACGATGCGCTTCAACAGCGGGTTGTTCGACCATTCCGGGTCGGTGAAGCGCCGGTCCTTCGGTGGCGGTGCGAGCTGGGAGGTGCCGGTGACGATGCGGCCGAGTTCGTCGACGAGCTTGCCGACCCGTGCCTTGACCCGGTCGGGGCGTTTGGCGAGAGCGTCGAAGAAGCGAACTCCCGCATTGCCGGGCAGCCACCGGTGGACGGGTCCCAGCGCGGCGTCGATCAGCAGGTGGTCGAAGGGAACCACGAACTCGAGGTTGTCGCTGGTCGTGCGGGGATTGATGACGGCGTCTCCACTCTTGTCGGCCGCGCGGGCACAGTCCGCGCGGCGTGCGCTGGTCGGTCCGCGTCGATCTGGTAGCCAGATCTCGTCGGCGCGGTGGCCGGCGACCGAGTGGTGGGTCTGCTGCTCGCAATCCGGTGGCGAACGCACGATGACCCGCATCTCAGTGCGGCCACCGTGCCGAACGCGTACTAGAACAGTCGCGCATCGCGCCGGTTCAGCCAATGTCGGCGCCGACAACGCATCACCGGAGAACGTGTCGGCACCCACACTCTGTTCGCTCGAGGCGGCATCGGCCGCTACCTCGTGGATAACCTGTCGAGGTGCCCACTTCACGTCTCGCTCCGCCGGTGGCGCAACTGGCCACTGACCTGCTCGGGCAGATCGATCAACTGGCCGACCAGCTGCTCGCCCGGATCGCCGGGCAGATCGAGATCTACCGCATGGAGAGCATTGTCGGCCGCGGCGAGTTGCGAACATCGCTGATAGTCAACATGAATCAGATCCTGACCCGGTTGAGCGGCGAACTGGAGGCCGATCTTTCGGCGCCCCGCCATATCGGACGCACCCGGGCGGTGCAGGATATGCCGCTGCCGGAGTTACTGCGCGCCTATCGCCTCGGCTTCGCGTTCGTGTGGGAGCGGTTGCTCGCCGCGGCCCGTGACTCGGGCCAGAAGTCGGTGGACGCGCTCCTCGATACCGCGACGACGATCTGGGAACTGGCCGACGACTTCTCCCTCGCCCTGACCGAGTCCTACCGGGAGGCGATGAGTGAACGGATGATCGCCGCCGACCGCAGGCGATCCGGCATCATCTCGGCGATCCTGGACGGCCCCGCTTCCGGTTCGCTGAGCGCGTGGGAGGTCGCGAAGCTGCTCGACCTGCCCTACGACGGCACCTTCCTGGTGCTCGTCGCGGAGGTGACAGGTTCGAACTCCTCGGCATTGCCGCGACTCGAAGACCGCCTCCGGCAGCTCGACGTCGGTTCGGCATGGCGCTCCCAACCGCAGCACGAGATCGGGGTGCTCTCTCTGGGACAACGCCGTGACCCGGCGGAGGTGCTCGCCTCGGTCGCGCAGGTGGCGCTAGGACGCGTCGGCGTGAGCCCGCTGTTCCACCGACTCGACGGTGCGGCCAGGGCATTGCGGCTGGCCCAGGTCGCCCTGGAGACCTCGGCGCCCGGCACGAAGGGCATCCGAAGCCTCGACGACGACCCGCCTATCGATCTCCTTGTGCGCGACCGGGATACCACCCGCCGGTTCGTGGTCCGCGTGTTGCACGGCGTGCTCGCCCTGCCCGACCACGAACGGACGACGCTGCTCGCCACCGCGACGGCATGGATCGACTCGCGCGGCTCGGCCGCCGAGGCGGGCAGGTTGCTCTACTGCCATGAGAACACCGTCCGGCACCGCATCCGGCGCATCGAAGAACATCTGGGTGGCTCCCTCGACGACCCGCGGGTGCTGAGCGACCTCACCATCGCCCTGCAGGCCATCCGCGCGTTCCCGGAGCTCGGCAATCGACTCGGCACCTGAGCGTCGTCCCCCAACCTGAAGGAGGCCACGTGGCCGAGGTCGAAACCGTTCGGGAAGTGTGGATCAGCGGACGGCGCCTGCGCGTGGCGGTGCGCGCGGGTCAGGGACGCCCGCTGCTGATGTGCAACGGGATCGGCGCGAGACTCGAGCTGCTGGCGCCCTTCCTCGACCGGCTCGACCCGGCGATCCCGGTGATCCGGTTCGATGTGCCCGGCATCGGCGGTTCCGAATTGCCGCGCGCACCTTACAATTTCGCGACTCTGGCCTGCCTGCTCGGAGAACTCCTCGACGAACTGGGGTACGGGGAGACGGACGTGCTCGGCATCTCGTGGGGCGGCGGCCTCGCCCAGCAGTTCGCCCTGCAGCATCCCCGGCGGTGCCGTCGCCTGGTGCTCGTCGCCACCGCGACCGGCTCGCTGATGATCCCGGCGCATCCCCGGGTGCTGAGCAAGATGATCACGGCGCGCCGCTACCACGATCCCTCCTACGCCGCAGCGATCGCTCCGACGATCTACGGAGGCCGCCTGCGCGCGGAACCGCGGCTCGCCGAGGAGATCCTGTACAGCCACGCGGGCCGCGCCCCCGGCCTCGGCTACGCGCTGCAGCTGCTCGCGGGTACGGGCTGGTCCAGCCTGCCGTTCCTGCCCCTGATCAGGCAGCCCACACTGATCCTCGCCGGCGATGACGACCCGATCGTGCCGGTGATCAACGCGAAGATCATGCACCGGCTGCTACCCCGGTCGACCCTGCACATCTACCCGGACGGTCACCTCGGCCTCGTCACTCGTGCCGAGGAGCTGGGACCGCGCGTTGTCGAGTTCCTCCGTCCGGTGCCAGTGGCAGATGTCCCACAGTGAGTGATCGCGGCCAGGATCCGATGTCGCGCGTGCTGACGGATCAGCTGACGTGCAGTTGCCCCATGGCCCTGGTCTCAGGGCGCAACGTTGTCGCTGCGCGGATCGATCAGGATCTTGGCGTGGTGGTCCGGGGACCCCAGGGCGGCGAAGGCCGCTTCGACGCCGTCGAGCCCGACCGTGCCGGTGATCAGCGGGCTGGGATCGACGGTGCCGTCGGCGATCATATGGAGGGTGTCGCGGAATTCGCCGGGGTCGTAGCCGAGGACGAACCGCAGCTCGATCTCCTTGTTGATGGCGTTGGCGGGGTGGAATGTGTCCTGCTGCATGCACACTCCCACGACCACGACGCGGGTCGACGGCGGTGCGGCGGTGAGGATCTGGTCGATGATGCCGGGTACGCCGACGCATTCGAAGACGACGGGACCGGCCGGGCCGCGGTCGAGGGTGTGCGCCGCGCGGAACAGATACCACCACGGGACTTTCGGAACACGGCGTACGCGTTCCATGACGTCGAAGGCCAGGTTAAGCATGTCCGCGGCGCCGGTGATGCGTGGCGGCTTGGGCGCCGCTTCCCAGGCAGATTCGGTGGTCGGGTCGACCACGACATCGGCGCCGCAGGTGCTGGCCAGTTCCCGGCGGCGCGGCGAGAAGTCGCTGGCGATCACGGTGCGCACGCCCGCGGCCTTCAGCATGGTGATGACGGCCAGCCCGATGGGCCCGCACCCGATGACGAACGCGGTCTGTCCCTTGGTGATCCGGCTCTTGCGGACGGCGTGCCAGCCCACCGCCATCGGCTCGGTGAGTGCGGCGTGATCGGGTGAGAGTCCGTTGGGGACCGCGAAAGTCACCGACTCCTGCGTCAGCACCTGTTCGGCGTACCCGCCGGGGGCGTTGGCGGACAGCCCGGTGAGCTCCGGTTCGCGATCTCTGCGCAGAATGGGCATCGCGACCACCGGTGTGCCCGGTTTCCAGCGGCGGTGGGTGCGTGGGCCGTAGTCGGCGATCTCGCCGGTGAATTCGTGCCCGAGGACGATCCGCTGGTCCGAACGCATGAAGCCGCTGTAGCCGGTGGCGGCGGCCAGGTCGGCGAGTTCGTCGCAGTGCACCCGAGCGTGCAGGTCCGAGCCGCAGATGCCGCAGCGGGTCACCGAGATGAGCACCTGGCCCGGCCCGGGTTCCGGGGCGGGCAGGTCCTCGACCCGGAATTCGCCCTTGCTGACCACCGTCGCACGCATGAATGCCTCCTAGGCGAGTGCCGGGTCATCACCGGGGGCCGCCCGTGCGCATTCCCTCGGCATGTGTCGAGTCGCCGGTCGATCGTCATCGTAGCCCTGCGACGTCAGCCAGGGCACGCGATCGCTCCGGCTGACCTCGAACGCCCGAACTGTCACCGAGCGCGCGGTCGAAAAGCACATCGGCAGCGGCGATATCCTGGGGTTAATCGTCGAGAGGTGAGAAATGGTGCCCGTGTCATCGTCGGGGTCGGACGTATCGGTGTAGTCGATGACCGGTAGCGATCCCCACGCGACGCAACGCGACACATCCGGTTCGGTCGTGGCGGAGCTGGCAGCGGCCGGGTTCGACGACGCGGTGGAGATCGGTCGAGGCGGGTTCGGCACCGTCTTCCGATGCGCGCAACCGTCGCTTGATCGGATGGTGGCGGTGAAGGTGCTGATCGCCGATCTCGATGAGGAGAATCGCGCGCGATTCTTCCGCGAGCAACGCGCTGCGGGCAGGTTGACCGGACATCCCAATATCGTGAGTGTCCTGCATGCGGGCACCACCGGGCAAGACAGGCCGTACCTGGTCATGCCGTACTACGCGCACGGCTCCCTCGACGCTCGTCTCCGCGGCAGCGGTCCGCTTGACCTGCAGCAAGCCCTGCGGCTCGGGGTGAAACTGGCGGGTGCGCTCGAGACGGCGCATCGCGCGGGGGTTCTCCATCGTGATGTCAAGCCCGCGAACATCCTGTTCACCGTGTACGGCGAGCCGGCACTGGCGGATTTCGGGATAGCCCACATCGCGGGCGGGTTCCACACCGCTACCGGCGTCGTGACCGGTACGCCGGCTTTCACCGCACCGGAGGTGATCGCCGGCGAGCCACCTGGCCCCGCCGCGGATGTGTACGGCCTGGGAGCGACGTTGTTCGCCGCGATCACCGGGCATGCCGCTTTCGAACGCCGCAGCAGCGAGCAGTTGGTGGCGCAGTTCGTCAGGATCGCGTCCGAGCCGATTCCGGATCTGCGTGACTACAGCATTCCCGAGGATGTCGGCTCGGTCGTCGAACGTGCCATGGGCGCTGACGCCGGTGGCCGCCCGTCCGCGGCAGAGCTGGGTGCGCAACTTCAAGCGTCGCAGCGCAGGCATGGGTTTCCCGTCGACGAGATGGCGGTGCATACGTCGCATGCCGATGATGCCGGTTCGCTCGAAAGCAAGGAGCCTTTCCCAGCCGTACCGCACGGAGGTGGCGCCTCGAGGACCCCGGCGGGTGGCGATCGTCGCGGTACGGTTCCCGCGGAATTGACCAGTTTCGTCGATCGGCGTACCGAGCTGACCGAAGCGACGAACGCCTTGTCGAGCTCGCGGTTGGTGACATTGACCGGCACCGGCGGGGTAGGCAAGACACGACTGGCGGTGCGGGTCACCGCGGGTGCGAAGGCCCGGTTCGCCGACGGTGTGGCCTTCGTGGAGCTGGGCGAGGTCCGCGACGAGTCGCTCGTCGTGGGGATCGTGGCGGGCGCGCTGGGATTGCCGGACCGATCGGTGCGACCGCTGCGCGAGATACTGGTGGAATTCCTGTCCGATCGGGAGCTCCTGATTGTTCTGGACAATTGCGAGCAAGTGGTGTCCGCGGTCGCTGAGCTCGCCGGGTCTCTCCTCCGTGCCTGTTCCGGCTTGCGGATTCTGGCGACGAGTCGTGAGCCGATCGGTGTCGACGGGGAGTTGCTGTTGCCGATTCGTCCGCTCGCTGTACCTGATCCCGATCGGCTACCGAGGAGTTTGTCGCAGCATGACGCCGTGAAGTTGTTCGCCGACCGGGCCGGCACAGCCGTCGCGGGATTCGGGATCACCGATGACAACCTGATCACCATCGCGCAGATCTGCCGACAGCTCGACGGTTTGCCCCTCCCGATCGAGCTGGCGGCGGCACGATTGCGGGCGATGTCGCCCGATCAGATTCTGCAGCGGCTGACCGATCGGTTCGCACTACTGATCCGCGGCACCAGGAGCGCCCCGCCACGGCAACAGACGTTGCGGATGTGCATCGACTGGAGCCACGATCTGTGCACTCCGGCCGAGCAACAGGTGTGGGCTCAGCTGTCGGTGTTCGCCGGCGGTTTCGACTTCGACGCCGCGCGATTCGTCTGTGGCGACGGCCCCGAAGCCGCGGATCTCCTGGATACGCTGGCCTCCCTGGTCGACAAGTCGATACTGGTCCGAGAAGAATCCGGCGCCTCGGTACGGTTCCGAATGCTGGGCACTGTGCGTGAGTACGGTCGCGAGAAGGCGCGCACTGCCGGTGACTACCTCGAGCTGTGCCGCCGTCACCGCGACTGGTGCGAACGCGAGGCACAGGACGCGTATGCCGGCTGGGCTGGTGCTCAGGTGCTCGAGTGGATCACCAGGTTGCGTCGGGACCGATCGAACCTGCGGCAAGCGCTGGAATTCTGCGTTTCCGACAGCCCAGCGGTCGGCCTCCGGATCGCCGCAGCCATCTGGCCGTTCTGGTTCTGCCAGGGTGCCCTCAGTGAGGGCCGTCGCTGGCTGGACCGCCTCTTGGCATGCCGCACCGGACCACTCACCGTCGACGAAGCTGCTGCGAGGTATGGCGCCTGCCTGATGGCCGGGGTGCAGGGCGACCTTCCGGCAGCGGCTGTTGTCGTGCGCGAAGGGCGAACGCTTGCCGAACAGACGACGGACCCATTGATACGAGCGCACATCGATTTCGCCGACGGTGTCTTCGCTCTGTTCGACCGGAATCCTGATTCGGCCCGACGCTACTTCGAGCAGGCGATCGGGGTGTATGCCCAGCGCGGCGACGTGCTCTTTCAGATCGACGCTGGGACCAACCTCGGGCTCACCTACCAGCTGCGTCATGACATCGACCGGGCGATCGAGTGCTACGAGCACGCGCTCGCGCTCGCGGACGAGAGTGGAGAAGCGATCTACCGCTCGTACCTGCTGTGCTCGCTGGCCGTAGCGCTGTGGCGGCAGGGAAACCCGGCGCGCGCGACCAAGCTCCTCGGGAGTGCGTTGCAGATCAGCCGTATAGTCAACGACCGCACGAACTCGAGCGCGTGCCTGCAGGTTCTGGCGTGGATAGCTGGCGAGCAACGCGATGCCGAGCGCGCAGTCGTGTTGACCGCGGCCGCTGAGCAGATCGGCCGGTCCGTGGGCACCGGACCCGTGTTGATTCCGGATATGGCTGTCTACCAGGAAGAGTGTGTGCGCTTCACCCGACAGGCGATGACCGAGAAGACCTATTCCGCCGCTCGACGGGAGGGCGCCGCGTTGAGTGTCGATGCCGCGATCGCCTATGCGTTACGCGAGTCGCCCACATCGAACGATCCTGTCGGCCGCAAGTTGACCAAGCGGGAGCGGGAAGTCGCTTTCCTGGTTGCCGAAGGGCTCACCAACCGGGAAATCGCCACTCGCCTTGTCATCTCACCACGTACCGCCCAGGGGCATGTAGAGCACCTGCTGACCAAGCTGGGGTTCACCTCCAGGGCGCAGATTGCGGCATGGATAGCGGCATCGCAGCATGCCACGCCTGGGTCAGGGAAACCCGCAGCTGCCGTTTCAGGCCGCGAACCGTGACAGTGTCGGTCGGCAGCGGGCACAGCGCGGCCTCCACCTTCTGAAGAAATCGCCTGCGGGTGACGCCGAAAACCACCAGCAACTCGCGTGCACCCGCGCCGCCGAACGGCGCCCACCGAATGGCGAAGGCGATCGCGGATCGGCCTATATCCATACCTATCTCGAAGCCGCCGACGACCTGCTCCGCAAGTAGAGCCAACCAGGTCGGTTGTTGACAGCCCCATTGTCGACTCTTAAACTCAAACTCGATTCGAAATCGAAAACACCCTTGGATTGCGGTCGCACCCGGGTTTCGCAGTCGGCTGCGTAGCCCGGTGCCGCTGGAGCGGACAGGGGCGAAGGGATCAGATCGGAGTTCGCCCACATCGCTGCCGACTGTCGAAGAGGAGCAGAAAGCCAACATGCGCACCCACAAGCCGTTCGGCCGATCAGAGGTCGGCGAATGACAACTGCGGTCATCGAGATCACGCGCTCGCGCAACCCCTTTCCGCAGTCGGACGTGTCTCGGGATCGCAGGGGAACACCGCGATACACCGCGGTTCCCGAGACACTGCTCGACGTTCTGCGCGCGCGTGTCGAGTCACGGCCGGACGCCGAAGCGGTCGTCGAAATCGGTGGCGACCGGCTGACCTACACGCAGCTCTGGGAGCGGGCGGCACGGGTCGCCGGTGGGCTGCGCGCCGCGGGAGTGCGGCGCGGGGATCGAGTGGCCCTGCGCTATCCGGCGGGTGCGACCTGGGTGCTCGCCTTCTGGGGGACGGTGATGGCCGGTGGCATCGCGGTGGCGGTGAATACCCGCTCGACGCAACCCGATGTGGAATTCGTGCTCTGCGACGCCGATGTGAAAGTCGACCTGGCGTCGGACACCCCTCTGCCCGACGGTGATCCGTACATCGCGGAGGGGCTCGGCGCCGCCGATATGGCGGCCTTGCTCTATACCTCGGGCACCACCGGTCGCCCGAAAGGCGTGCCGACTACCCACGGGGCGTTCGTCACCAACGCCGAGAACATCGTCCGTAGCTTCGGACTGCCCCGCGATGTGGGGTCGGACCTACGCACGCTGATCACGGTGCCGTTGTTCCATGTGACGGCCTGCAATTCCCAGGTTCTGGTTGCCGCCTACGTCGGCGGAACCGCGGTGATCCTGCCTGCACTCGATCTCACGGCGCTGATCGACGCGTTCGCGGCGGAACGGATCTCCTTCGTGGTGGCGGCACCGGCGGTGTACTCGCTGCTGTTGCGGCATCCGAGCTTCGACGGCGCCGATGTGTCCAGTGTGCGCATGGTCGGCTACGGCGGTGCACCGATCGCGGCGTCGCTGGTCCGTGAGCTGCTGGCAGCGTTTCCGCGGGCGACGGTAGGCAACTGCTACGGCATCACCGAGACAGCGTCCGTGATCACTGTCCTGCCCGACCAGGAAGCAGTCGAGCACGCGGATTCTGTCGGGTACGCGGTGCCGTCCGTGGACATCGGGATCGTGCCGCTCGGCGATGTCCCGAACGTCGGCGAGTTGGTGGTCCGGGGTGCCAATGTCACCACGGGATATTGGCACCGCCCACAGACCACCGCCGAGACCATTGTCGGCGGCTGGCTTCGCACCGGGGACGTCGTACGTATCGACGACTCCGGACGCGTCCACATCATCGACCGGATCAACGACGTCATCAACCGAGGCGGTGAGAATATCGCCAGTGCCGAGGTCGAGGCGGTCTTGTTGTCGGCTCCCGGCGTTCTCGACGCCGCTGTTCTCGGGGTCCCCGACGAGGTGATGGGGGAGAAGGTCGGCGCTGTCCTCTACTCGGGCAGCGCGACGCTCGACCTCGAGGTCTTGCTCGAGCACTGCCGAATTCATCTCGCGGACTACAAAATTCCGCAATACACCGCCGTCGTCACCGAGCCGCTGCCTCGCACCGCCGAGGGCAAGCTCCGCAAGAACGACCTACGCCGTCACGTGCAGTGGGGTGCTCCGCTGCGCTAGCCGGCGCTCGACACACGGGCGAGATCGCCCACCCGACAACGTAGTTGATCTCAGGAGTATCGGTGAACCCACTCGATTTGACCGGACGCACGGCGATTGTCACCGCGGGCGCGCAAGGGATCGGTCTCGCTGCGGCGCAAGCTATCGCGGCCGCGGGCGGCAACGTCGTTCTCACCTCGCGCCGCCAGGATTCCGCCGACGCCGCCGCGGCGCAAGTGTGTGGCGACGCGCTCGGCATCGCCGCCCATGTCGTCAACGAGGCCGCGGCTCAACGCTGTGTGGACGCGGCGATCGACCGTTTCGGGGGCATCGACATCCTGGTCAACAACGCAGGCACCAACCCGGCCTACGGGCCGGTCCTCGACCAGGACTACATGCGATTCACCAAGGCCTTCGGGGTGAACGTGTGGGCGCCGATCCTGTGGACGTCCTTGGCGAGGCGCGCATGGATGGGCGAGCACGGCGGCGTCGTGATCAATACCGCGGCGATCGGCGGCATGATCGGAGAGCCGGGCTTGGGGCTGTACAACGCATCGAAGGCCGCGCTGATCCACCTCACCGAACAGTTGGCGGTGGAACTGTCGCCGAAGATACGGGTCAACGCGATCGCGCAGGGCTTCGCTCGCACGAAACCCGCTGAGGCGCTGCGCAAGGACCGCGAGAACAAGGTGAACTCGGCCACCGCGTCGGCCCGCGTCCGCGAGCCCGATGACATCGGCGAAGCCATCGCCCTCCTCGCTTCCGACACGGTGACCTGGGTGACGGGCGAGACCTTTGTCATCGGCGGAGGTCACAGCCTCGGCGGCGCAGAGGAGGTTTCCGATGCCGCGGACATCTAGACGAGCGCTGCGCAGGTCCTCGAACCGGCTGTCACCGCCTACACCCGAATCCGTCGACGGCTGGACAGTGAGTCCTGTCGAGATCGGCATTCTGGAATTCGCGAGCGTATGGGCGCCCTACGGCGGCAACGATGCCGAGGCTTTCGTGCAGTTCGGCCTCACCTCCGAAGAGTTCCACCGGCGACTGATTCGATTGCTCGGCTCACCGGCTGCACGCATGCTCACCAATTCGACCGTCGCTACGTTGCGCCGTCAGTGCTATAGGCGGTTGTACCCACTGGCTGACGGCAGCACGCATCCGGGATCTCGCACTCGACGGTGACTTCGCGGATGAATATGCTGCGGAACACTGATCGGGCCGATTGGTTGTCGCCGCCGATCTTGGCCCGCCACTGTCCACGCCCGACGATTGTCGGCGTGAGAATCACTACCACCTCCATCGCGGGACTCGAGTCCTTCGTGGGACAACACCTCGGCACTAGTGAGTGGCTCGAGGTCACCCAATCGCGGGTCGACACTTTCGCGGATGCGACCGACGACTTCCAGTGGATCCATGTCGATCCCGAACGTGCCGCTCGGGAAAGCCCTTTCGGTGGGCCTGTCGCGCACGGCTATCTCACGTTGTCGTTGCTGCCCTATCTCTGGCCGCAGATTCTCGCTGTCACCGATGCGATGGTGGCGGTGAACTACGGCCTCGACAAGGTTCGTTTTCCGAGTCCGGTTCCGATCGGCGCGAAGGTCCGCCTCAGCGCGACCCTGCGGTCGGTCGATCGGGTCCGTGGCGGAGTCCAGGCGACTTTCACCGCGGTCGTCGAGATCAGCGGCGCGGCAAAGCCCGCGTGTGTCGCCGAGCCGGTCTACCGGTACTTGCAGCAGATCTGACCGGGCCCCCACGATCGGTGGCGCGGGTTCGATAGTGCGCCGGGTCCGGACTGGATACAGTGCGGACCCGGCACAACGGCGCATGAGGAACACCTTCCGGGGCTTCGGGAAGCCTCCCTACAGCCGCCAGCCGCGCTCCGTCTTGATCACATGACTATGTTCGATGTGTCCGCGCGATCTCGCGCAGGTGCAGGCACACCTCATCGATCGCTTGCTTTGTTTGCGCGAACACGCCGATCTCGGTGAAGAACCCATGGAAGACGCCGGGATATCTGATCAGCGACGCCGGGACGCCGTCGCCCTGCAGGCGTGCCGCGTACGCCTCGGCGTCGTCGCGGATGGGGTCCACTTCCGCGGTCAGGATCAGGGCGGGTGGCAGGCCGTGCAGCGACTCGGCGCGCATGGGTGCCGCGAGATGGTCGTCCGCCCGATGCTCCGGGCCGACGTACTGTTCCCAGAACCAGCGCGCGTCAGCGGCGCTCAGCAGCGGTGCGTCGGCGAATTCCGTCCATGACGGAGCGTCGAATGTCGCGCCGACCGCGGGGTAGGCGAGTACTTGCGAGACGGGAAGGTCACGGCCGTCGTCGCGTCGGTGCAGGCAGAGGGCTGCGGCGAGATTGCCTCCCGCGGAGTCGCCGCCGATCGCGATCCGGTCCGGATCGATACCCAGCGCAGGTGCTGTCCGGGTCAGCCACGCGTAGGCGTCGATGCAGTCTTCCAGTGCCGCCGGGTACGGATTCTCGGGAGCCAGGCGGTAGTCCAGGGACACGACCGTCCACCCGGATCCGGCGGCGATCGCGCGGCACAACTCGTCGGCGCCGTCCAGGGTTCCCAGGACGAAACCGCCGCCGTGCAGGTAGACCAGGGCGGGCGCGGCGCTCTCGGGGGGCGTACCGTCCGCGCGGTACAGGCGCGCTGCGATCGCGCCGGCACGCGTCGGCACGGTCAATTGTCCGACATGGTCCAGCGGCGTGATCGGCTCGGCGGACGGGGCCGAGTTCACCAGCGCGCGGGCCTGCTCCGGCCCCAGCTCGTGCAGGGGTTTCTGCAGGACCTGGTTGATCATCCGGGCCACGGCAGCGGCCTGGTCGTCGAGCAGATCCCACCAGGCGGGAGTGCGGTCGTTCATGAGAAAACCTCGCTAGTCGTTGACAAGCAGTGATCTGTGCCTCACCATCATAGTCACGTGACCCAGACATTTGACTATAAGTTCACGTTCCATTTGGGATCCGCTGTCGACGGTGTACCGCGCACACGATCTCGTCGAATCGAAAGGACAACATGATGACCGAAACGACGATCGGTCCCGCGACACGCGGGGCCGACGCGGTCGGCGGGGTCGACATCCGGATCGAGGGCGACGCCAGTCCGATCGTCCGGCTGATCGCCCGGACCATCACCGATTCCCTCCGCGCCGACAGCGCTCTCCTGCCCGCCGGGCTGGAGGGCGCGATCGCGATCCGTTCCCATGACACCCCGCAGGCCGCCACGATCAGCATCGCCGACGGCGCCATCGCGGTGTCGGGTGGCGTGTTCGTCGAGCCCGACCTCGACGTGACTGTCGACCTGAACCAGTTCTTCGCCCCGGTCGGTGAGCCCGTCGGCTCGCCCGAGTTCGTGGCCGTGGCCATCGCTCTGCTGTCGCCGCCGCTGCCGGACTGGAAGACCGCCGCGGCGACCTTCTGGGCCGCGGCCCGGTCGATCCCCGGCATTCCCGACATGCTGATCGCCGTCACGGAGGGCCCCGAAGGCCTGGATCAGGTCGTCGCGGGCGAGGGGGAGACCTACTACGTCATCGCGGGCCCGCCGGAACTGCTGGCCGCCATCTTCACCGGCGCGGTCGATCTGCTCGCCGCCCTGTCCACCGGTCTCGTCGGCGTCCGCGGCACGCTCGCGCAGCTGTCCGTGCTGGTCGCCGCATCCTGGAAGGTTCGTTTCGATGTCTGAAATCGCCACCACCGCAACGGCTCTCGAGCCCGATGTGCACACGGTCCGGATCGAGTCGACCAACCACGACGGTTCCTTCCACGGCAAGAATGTCGCGCCCAAGAAGTTCGCCGCGAGCGCGGAGTCGGGTTTCGCGGTGGCCGATCTGCTGTTCGGCCTCGACCTCGGCAATGCGCCGACCATGGGCTTCGCCTACCCCTCCTGGCGTGGTCACCTCGCCGACCTGCAGTTCCGGCCGGACATGTCGACGTTGGTGCAGTGGGAGCCCGGTCTGCAGTCCGTGATCGGTGACTACTGGCAGGCCGACGGCACCCCGATCGGCATCTGTCCGCGTAACCTGGCGCGCAAGCTGGTCGATCGGCTCGCCACCCGCGGTTTCACCGCAACCATCGCGGTCGAGATCGAGGCCACCGTGTTCCAGGAGTCCGTCCACGAGGCCAGGGCGAAGGGCTACCGCGATCTCACCCCGCTCGGCGGATCCGCCGGCACCGCCTACAACCTCGCGAAGTCGAAGGACTGGGTCGACTACATGTCGGCGGTCGTGCGGCGCCTCGAGCAGATCGGCATCGAGTGGGAGGCGTGGAGCGACGAGGACGCGGCCGGTCAGGTCGAACTCAATCTGATTCCCGGCGACCCGATCTCGGTGTGCGACAACTGGGCTCGCGCCCGGCAGGTGATGCGCGAGGTGGCCTTCGAGCTCGGTCACACCGTGACCTTCATGGCCAAGCCGACCGCAGGCTACGGCCAGGCCTCGCACGTCAACCTGTCGCTGCGGCGCGACGGGGCAAACGTGTTCTACGCGCCCGACGGGCCGTCGGACATGATGCGGCACGCGGTCGCCGGGCTGCTGGCGACGATGCGTGGCGCGGCCTCGGTCATGCTTCCGCAGATCACCTCCTTCCGGCGCCTGGTCGACCTGAGCGGACCGCCGACGACGGTGACCTGGGGCATCGCCAACAAGAGCACCGCGGTGCGTGCGGTGGTCGGGCACCCGGCCTACTCCCGCCTCGAGTACCGCGTTCCCGGCGCCGACGCCAACCTGTATCTCGCGGTCGCGACGATCCTCGCCGGTGTGATCGCCGGGATCGACGGCGAGCTCGAACCGGCGGATCCGGTGAGCGATCTGGCGTGGTGCGTGCCCGACCTCGAACGGCTGCCCGAGACCATCACGAAGGCGGCCGACGCACTCGAGGCGGATCTGATCCTGCGCGAGCAGCTCGGCGACGAGTTCGTCGACTACTGGGTCGGTACGCGGCGCTGGGAGTGGATGCAGTTCCACACCGCGGGCGGCGACCCGTTCGCCGAGCTGTCGGAGTGGGAGTCCAAGCGCTACTTCGAGTTCCCGTGACCGCGGGCTCGACCCGGGTGAAACCGCTGATCGGCCTGACCGGACGACGGTTCAGGATGGAGCTGGTCAAGGGCTCACACCCGGGGTACGGCCAACGCCTCACCGACAGCTTCATCTCCGATTTCGCGGAACGGATCGCGCGCGCGGGCGGCGTGCCGGTGATGCTGCCCTACGACGCCGATCCGGCGGCGCTGGGTGACTGGCTGTCCGGTGTGCTGATCACCGGTGGTCAGGATGTGCATCCGAGCTGCTGGGGTGGGGACGAGTCGGTGGTCAGTGGGATCGACCCGCTCGCCGACCCCTCGGTCCACGATCCCAGCCGCGACGAGTTCGAGATCGCGTTGACCCAGGTCGCCTTGGAGCGGCAGATCCCGCTGCTCGGCGTCTGCCGCGGCATGCAGGTGCTCAATGTGACCCTCGGCGGCACGCTGATTCCCGACCTGCCGGTCGGGCCGATACGGCACCTCATGTCAGCGGGCCCGCTGTCGGACGGCGACCCCGAGCACGTCGTCACCTTCGATGCGGGGACGATCGCCCAGAAGGTGTTCGGCGATCGGCTGGTGACCAACTCGTGGCACCACCAGGCGATAGATGTCTGCGGAAACGGGCTGGTGGTCACCGGTCGCACCGATGACGGCGTCGTCGAGGCCGTCGAGCTCCCCGGAGCCGCCGTGCTCGGGGTGCAGTGGCATCCCGAGTGGATGGCCACCGACGACGGCGCGCTGCGCTGGCTCGTCGACGCGGCCGCTGAGCGGCGCTGAGCGAAGCGGAAACGACTGTGGCCGCCACCTTTCCGGTGGCGGCCACAGTGCTGTGGTGCCGGCGCGGTCAATCCACGCGGACCCAGGACACCAGCGACCGCATGTCCGGCTCGGGCGCGACGTCCGCCTGCCGGACCGCGGGTGCGGCGGCATCGCCGAGGTTGGCCGCCATCCACGCGTCGAGCACGCCGACGGTGAGCTCCATCTGCGCCCTCGCCGCGGCGGCGTCGGTGAACACCAGCCAGTTGAGCGCGAAGCCGTCGGACAGTGCGGACACCACGTAGATCAGCTGGTCGATCGTGTCCGGGCCGACCGGGCGGCCCGCGGCGGTCGTGGTGCCCTCGAGGATCGTGCGCATGGTCGCGAAGGCCTCGGTGTACACGACCGCGGCCTGCTCGCCCTCACGCTGACCCCAGCTGATCAGCTCGAGGATGGTCGCGCCGAAGTCCCGATTCTCCAGATACCACGTCAACACGCCGCGTAACAGCCCCCGTGCGGTGTTCTGCGTATCGCTGTGGATATCGCTGCGGTTCAGCACATCTCGATACTCGCCGGCTAGGTATTCGAAGACCGCCGCAAACAGCACCTCTTTGGTGGCGAAGCAGTAGTGCAGCGTGGCCAGGGGAGCGTTCGCCTCTTCCGCGATGCGGCGCGTGGTGGCTCCGTCCACCCCGCGGGTGGCGATCACGCGCACGGCCGCGGCCACCAGTTCGGCGCGACGTTCGGCGGCGGGAATGCGAGCCATGCGGTACTCCTTCGAATCAGAGCTGAACGATTGATCAAGTCAACATCGACATTACCATCCTGAACTGCGCATGACGGGACTACTCGGCAAGGTGCGTCCTAAAATAGTTAGTCATACGCCTTGATCAATTGACCCACTGCCGCTACCGTTATGGCAGGCCTCACATTTCCACCCCCCTGGTGGTCGCACTCCTGCTCTGCGGCGTGGCGATCCGGGCCCATCGAGAACCACCCATGACGGCGTGCGTACCGCGCCGGCCGCAGCCCGGCGACTGCAGGTCGATCGACGACCTACCACCTGCTACCCGCGAAGAGGACGACATGACCCAAGTCGAATCGGTCCACCCCGAACGCGCGATCGCGCTCGATCGCTTGGCCGTCGACCCACCGATCGACACCCTCGTCGGTCTCCTGGCCGACCAGGCCGTCCGCTCTCCCGACCGTGAGTTCCTCCGGTTCGTGGACGGGTCCTGGACCTTCGCCGAGATCGACGACTGGACCTCGCGTCTGGCCCAGCGACTGGTCACCGAGGACGGTGTCCGCCCGGGTGACCGGGTCGCCATCATGCTGCCCAACGTGGTGCAGTGGCCGATCGCCTGGCTGGCGATCCTGAAGGCGGGCGCGGTGACGGTTCCGGTGAACTCGTCGTATCAGCGGGCTGATCTGGAATTCGTCCTCCAGGATTCCGGCGCCCGGGTGTTGTTCACCGACGCCGAGCACACCCCGCTGGTCGACGAGGTGCGCGCCGCGAACTGCGAGCTGGCCGACGTCCGGATCATCGAAGCCTCCTCACCCGGCGAGCTCGCGGGATACCCGGCGGACCGCCCCGCGGTCGCCGTCACCGGCGAGACCCTCGCGAATCTCCAATACACCTCGGGGACAACCGGATTCCCCAAGGCCTGCATGCTGACCCACGACTACTGGACCCGGCTGGGCTGGGTGTGCGCGAACGCCACCGGTCTCGGCGCGGACGACGTGGCACTCACCTCGCAGCCGTTCTCCTATATGGACCCGCAGTGGAACACCTCGCTGTGCTTGACGATCGGCGTGCCGCTGGTGGTGCTTCCCCGGTTCTCCGCCTCCGGTTTCATGGCCGATGTCCGCAAGCACCGGGCCACGTTCTGCTACGTGCTCGGGTCGATGCCGACGCTGCTGTTCAAACAGCCGCCCACCCCACAGGACCGCGACAACGACCTGCGTATCGTGTCGTGCTCGGCTATCCCCGTCGCGCTGCACGCGGAGCTCGAGCAGCGGTGGGGCGCGCCGTGGCGGGAAATCTTCGGGATGACCGAGAGCGGCGTCGACCTGGTCAGCCTGCCCGAGAGCACCGGTGATGTCGGCAGCGGACGGCTGGGCCGGCCGGTTCCCACCAAACAGGTCCGCGTCGTCGACCCGCAGGGGCGCGAGGTCGCCGAGGGTGAATCCGGCGAACTGATCACCTCGGGCAAGCCGATGATGCTCGGTTACTGGAATCGGCCCGAGGACACTGCGCAGGTCCTGCGCGACGGCTGGCTGCACACCGGCGACGTCGCCGTCCGTGAAGTGGGCAGCTACCGCCTCGTCGGCCGGATCAAGGACATGGTCCGCCGCGGCGGGGAGAACATCGCCAGCGCCGAAGTCGAACGCGTCCTGGAACGCGACGACACCGTCGTCGCGGCGGCCGTCGTCGGGGTGCCCGACGAGCTGTTCGGCGAGGAGGTCAAGGCCTTCGTGCAGCTGGCCCCCGGCGTCGAGGAGAGCCGCGAGACCGCGCAGCACATCCTCGACAACGCGCGAAATCAGCTGGCGCGCTTCAAGCTTCCGCGCTACCTGGAGTTCGTCGCCGACTTCCCGCGCACCCCGTCCGAACGGGTGTCCAAGCCCGCGCTGAAAGCGCGCGCGGCCGAGCATCCCGGCACCACCTACAACCTGCAACCCCCGCGCGACTGAGGAGCCGGACATGACCGACAACTATCTGGACACCCGCATCGACGACGACGTCGCGGTGCTCACCCTGAACCGCCCGGCGAAGCTGAACGTGCTCGACGTGGCCACCCGGGTGCAGCTCGCGCAGACCATCCGCCACTTCGGCACGGGTGATCTCGTCCGCGGCATCGTCCTCACCGGCACGGGCCGGGCCTTCTCCGCCGGGGAAGACCTGCAGTCGGTGCCCAGCACCTACGACGAGATCCGCGAGGCCTTCGCGACCTTCCACGACATCACCCGCGCGATCCTCGAGACGAAGATCCCGGTGATCGCGGCCGTGAACGGCATCGCTGTCGGCGGCGCCTCGGAGATCACGCTGTGCTGCGACTCGCGCATCGGCAGCCCCGCCGCCGAGTATTACCAGCCGGAAAACCACCGCGGGATCATCATCTCGAACGCCTCGAGCCTCCTGATGGGTCGTCTGATCCGCAACCACGCGATGCGAATCATCCTGGGCTCCCAGCGGATCGGCGCGGATGAGGCACTGCGGATCGGACTGCTCGACGAGATCGTGGCCGCGGAGGTGCTGGTGGACCGCGCGGTCGAGGTGGTCAGGCAGTGGAACTCCGATCCCCGGACTACCGCGCTACACCTGGGTCTGCTGCGGCCGCGCCCCGAAGAGATCGAGGCCGCATTCCTCCGCGAAGACGACGCCGCTCGCCAGTCCTGGGAGTCCGGCACCTTCACCGAGGGAATCGCCGGCTTCTGGGCATCGAAGAACGCGGCGCAGTCGGCGCCCGCGCAGAGTAATTGAGATCGGAGACGATGATGATCACCACCGAAGCAGCAGTTCTCACCGCGGTGAACGAACCGCTGGAATTCACCGAGATCCAGGTCGACGATCCGGAGCCCAACGAGGTACGCCTGGCGGTCTCCAATGTCGGTCTGTGTCATAGCGATTTGCACTACATGACCGGAACCGTCAGCGCGGACCTGCCCGTGGTGGTCGGGCACGAGGTGGCGGGCGTGGTCGAGTCGGTCGGCTCCGCGGTCACCTCGTTGCGCCCGGGCGACCGTGTCGTCGGTGCGCTCACTCCCTCATGCGGGTTGTGCCGCAACTGCCAGGTCGGGCACTCGACCCAGTGTCAGCGCATCACGCAGATCCGGCAGCGACCCCGGCCCGCCTTCCAGTTGCCCAGCGGTCAGGTCGTCCACCGGCTCGGCGATGTCGGTGCGTTCTCCCGCCACACCCTGATGCGGGAAAACGCGCTGGTGAAGGTGTCCGACGAGGTCGGACTGCACGTGGGCTGCCTGCTCTCGTGCTGTGTCATCACCGGCATCGGCGCCGTGTTCCGCGCCGCACAGGTACGCCCCGGCGCCACCGTCGCCGTCATCGGTTGCGGCGGTGTGGGTTCGGCCATCATCCAGGGCGCGCGCCTGGCGGGTGCCTCGGCGATCGTCGCCGTGGATCTCGACGACGCCCGGCTCGCGGCGGCCCGCACCTACGGCGCCACCCACGTCGTGAACGGCGCCGCCGACGTGCCCGCCGAGATCCAGAACCTGCTCGGCGACGGCGTGGACTACTCGTTCGAGGCCGTCGGCAGCGCGCGGACCGCGGCCACCGCGCTGGCGGTCCTGCGCGCCACGGGCACCGCGTGCATGGTCGGTATCGCCCCCGACGGGACCGACCTGACACTGCCCGCCTGGAACTTCTTCTTCAGCGAGAAGCGCCTCATCGGTTCCTACATGGGTTCTGGCCAGGCGCAGGACGACATCGCCCAGTTCGCCCGGCTGTACCTGCAGGGCCGTCTGCTGCTCGACGAGATGGTCAGCGACGTCATCGGCTTCCACGACATCGACAAGGGCTTCGAGGCGATGAAGTCCGGCGAGGTCACCCGCATCGTCGCCGACCTCACCGTGTGAGCCCCTCCCCATTCGAGCACCGAAGGAGACCCTGATGTCGAATCCACAACTGCCCCAACCGATCAACTACATCGCCGACGACTGGTCCGAGTGCGCGACGATCCCCGACGCCTGGAACCTCGACCCCAACACCGGCCTGCCCGTGCATCGCGCGGTCACCACCACCCCCGAAGACGTGGAACGCGCCCTGCGCCACGCCGAGCAGTCCTACGGTTTCGAACGCTGGGACGACGCGGCGAGCGAGGAACGCGCCGCTGTCATCGAGCGTGCGGCCGACATCGTCGAGTCCCGGATCGAGGACATCGCCCGCACCGACGCCCTCACCAGCGGTGTCCCGATCGCCAAGGCCCGGATGGTCGCACAGTTCCTGCCACACCGGATCCGTTCCGCGGCAGCGGAACTGCGCGCCATCCCGCGTCGAACGGCGCTCGACGCCGGTGGCCGCGACGTGCGGCTGTACAAGGTCCCGTGGGGTCCCGCCGCCATCCTCACCCCGTGGAACGGCCCCAGTTTCATCCCCGCCGCGAAGATGGTGAGCGCGCTGGCCGCCGGCTGCCCGGTCATCCTCAAGCCGTCGGAGCACGCCCCGAGCAGTGCCCAGATCATCGTCGAGAGCTTCGTCAAGGCGGGGCTGCCCACCGGTGCGCTGCAGCTTCTGCACGGTGCGGGCGACGTGGGCGCCGCTGTCACCGGCGACCCGCGCGTCAAGATCGTCTCCTTCACCGGCGGACCGAACGCGGGCCGGGCCATCGCCCGCGCCGCCGCGGAGGACTTCAAGGTGCTCCAGCTCGAGCTCGGCGGCAACAACCCGGCCCTGGTGCTGGACGACGCCGACATCGACGTGGCCGCCGACGGCATCCTCGACGGGATGACCAAGCTCAACGGGCAGTGGTGCGAGGGCCCCGGCAAGGTGCTGGCGCACAAGAGTCTGGTCGAACCGCTGCTCGAGGCGCTGCTCGATCGCATCGCCCGCATCGACATCGGGAACTCGCTCGACGAGAGCACCGAACTCGGCCCCATCTCCAATGCTCCGCACTTCGCGACGCTCCAGAGCCGCATCGAAGGGCTGCGGGCTAACGGTGCGACCATCCATCAGCCCGCGAAACTGCCCGGTCTCGACGGATTCTTCCTGTCGCCCACCGTCGCTACAGGTGTCGACGCGTCGCTGGCGACCGCCGAACTGTTCGGTCCGCTCATCAGCCTGCACGCCGTGGAGTCCGACGAGGACGCCCTGCGCGTGGCCAATGCCAACCCCTCGGGTCTGGACGCCTACGTGTTCGGCGGCGACCTGGACCGCGCCATCGAGGTCGGCTCGCGGGTGCTGTCGGGCGAGGTGCGCGTGAACGGCGCGAAGGTCGCCGACCTGGCCGACGGCTCGGCCCAAAGCTTCTGGGGCGCTTCGGGAATCGGCGGTCACGCCCCCGGTGAGTCCGTCCGGGTGTTCTGCGGCGACCGCGTGGTCGGCGTCGATTCGCCCGACCTGCCGATGTAGCGATCGCGGAACTACTTCCGCCTCACCCCTTGACTGTGACCGGTACCACTAAGGAAAGCGGCTTTTGCCATGAACTCCACCCACACCCCCGAGATCGTCGACGTCATCGGTGTCGGCGCCGGCTTCACCGGCATCTACCTCTCGCACCGGCTGACGACAGCAGGCTGGACCTTCGCGGGCTTCGAGGCCGGACCCAGCGTCGGCGGTACCTGGTTCTGGAACACCTACCCGGGCGCCCGCTGTGACGTCGAGAGCATCTACTACTCGTACGCGTTCGACGAGACGCTCCAGCAGGAGTGGACGTGGAGCCAGCGGTTCGCCCCGCAGGCCGAGATCCTCAGCTACATCGAACACGTCGCCGACCGCTTCGACCTGCGCAAGCACTTCACCTTCAACACCCGCGTGGTCGGCTCGACCTGGAACGCGGCCGACCGCCTGTGGGAGGTGCAGCTCGACAACGGGGAGCTCCGGCGCAGCCGCTACCTGATCTCGGGTGCGGGCGGCCTGTCCACCCCGAAGGACTTCGATGTGCCAGGTCTGTCGAACTTCGCCGGCCTGAAGGTGTCGACGAGCCGGTGGAACATCTCCCTCGACGATCTCGCGGGCAAGCGCGTCGCCGTGATCGGCACCGGATCCTCCGGTGTGCAGGCCATTCCGCTGATCGCCGAGGTCGCCGAGCACCTCACGGTGTTCCAGCGCACCCCGAATTACGTGATGCCAGCGCGCAACGCCGAACTCTCCCCGGAGCAGGTCGCCGCCGTCAAGGACGACTACGTGGCGATCCGCGAGGAGTGCAGGCACTCACCCGGTGGCATCCCTGATCGCCCCGTCACCGACCGGGCTTTCGACGTCTCCGACGAGGAGCGCAAGCGGCGTTACGAGGAGGCCTACGAGCGCAGCGGCTTCCAGGGTGTCGGTGGCGAGTTCGTCGACCTGCTCTTCGATGTCGAGGCGAACCGGACCGCGTCGGAGTTCATCCACGACAAGATCCGCGAGATCGTCGCGGATCCGGCCACCGCGGAACTGCTCGTGCCCAAGTACCACCCGCTGGGTGCCAAGCGCAGCGTGTTCGGCACCGATTACTACGAGACCTACAACCGGCCGAACGTGTCGCTGGTGTCGCTGCGTGACGAGCCGATCGAGACGATGACCGAGAACGCGATCGTCACCCCGAAGGGCACCTACGAGGTGGACGCGGTGGTGCTCGCGATCGGGTTCGACGCCTTCACCGGCCCGCTGTACGGGCTCAATCTCACCGGCGCGTCCGGCGAGAAGCTGCAGGAGGCCTGGAGCGACGGCATCCGTTCCTACCTCGGGTTCATGGCTGCCGACTTCCCCAACTTCTTCATGGTCGGCGGACCGCTGAGTCCCGCGCTGGCCAGCAATGTGGTGGTCACGATCGAGCAGGCCGTCGACTGGATCGCCGACCTCATCGAGCACGCCCGCGACTCCGGCGCCGCGCTGATCGAGGCCACCCCCGAGGCCCAGCAGGAGTGGGTCGACATCACCGAGTGGACCGTGGCCCAGACGCTGTACGCCACCACCGACTCGTGGTACCGGGGCTCCAATATCGAAGGTAAGCCCAACACCTTCATGGGTTACCTGGGCGGTGTCGGCAAGTACCGCCGCATGTGCACCGAGATCGCCAAGCGGGGTTACCCCGGCGTCGCGATCGACGGCGAAGCGCAGTCGCGCGCACTCGGCCCGATTCACGAGGAGATCGCATGAGCAAGGCAGTCCACCGGCGGTATGTCGCCTTCTCCGACGCCCACTACGCCGGTAACCTCGTCGACGGTGCCTACGCCCTCAAGCTCTTCGGCGACGTCGGCACCAATCTGGCGATCGAAATGGACGGGTACGAGAGCCTGTTCGCCGGCTACTCGTCGGTGGAATTCCTCGCCCCGGTCCGGGGCGGCGATGTCGTCGAGGCCGAGGCGACCCTGGTGAAGAAGGGAAACCGCAGCCGCACAGTCGATTTCGAGCTCCGTGTGATCTGTCGTGGCTCCGATGACACCGGCCGGGCGCAGGTCCTGGAGACACCTCTCCTCGCGGTGCGCGCACGCGGCACCGCGGTCATCCCCGCCGGCGGAACGGAGTAGACGCCATGGAATTGATCCATGACACCGGTTGGGCAGGACAACCCACCACGGTCGAACCGTCGCTGACCGGTGACATCGACTGCGATGTCGTGGTGATCGGCGGCGGTGGCGGCGGCATGTCGGCCGCCCTTCGCCTCGCCGAGAAGGGTGTCGACGTGGTGCTGCTCGAGGCGAAGACTCTCGGGTGGGGCGCCACCTCCCGCAATGCCGGATACATCACGAACTCGGTCGCCGCGGATCCGGAGATGCTGGGTTTTCTGCTGAAGCGCGAGCGGTTGCGCGAGCTGTACCGCTATGCCGAGAACGCGGTGCATTTTGCCGAGGACGCGATCAAGCACCACGCGATCGACTGCGAATACCGGCAGGAGGGCATCGTGATGGCCGCGGTGTCGAAGGGGCAATTGCGGCACGCGCGCCGCAACGCGAAAGTCCTGGCTGAGGCCGGATCGTCGGGCGAATTCGTCGAGGGCCCCGAGGCGGGTCTGCCGGAGGGTTTCCTCGGTGGCATCCGCGAGGGCGTCGGCGGCACGGTCAATCCGGGCAAGTTCGCTCTCGGTTTGCGCGACGCGACGATCGCCGCGGGAGTGCGCGTCTATGAGTGCACCCCCGCACGTGACGTCGCCGACGTCGGAAACCGGGTCATCGTCGAAACGCCGAACGGAAAAGTCAAGGCCCGCAAGGCGCTGCTGACCACCAACGCCGCGAGCAGCAGCCTGTCCATCGCGCCCAAGCACCTCGCCACCCCGGTGTGGACCTCCCTGATCGAAACCGAACCCATCCCACCCGAGCGGCTCGACGACATCGGCTGGACCAGCCGGGCCCCGATGGTCACCCTGCACATGATCCTGGAGAGCTACCGCGTCACCCCGCGCGGAACCATCGCGTTCGGCACGCGCCGGGTGCAGGCGGGCCGCAACCCGCTGCCGGATCGCACCCCCGCGCCGCACGTCGCCGACGACCTCGTCCGCGGCTTCCACGACCGCTTCCCCGGCCTGCGCGACATCAAGCCGGTGAAGGCCTGGGGTGGCTGGATCGGTATGAGCTCCACATGGCTTCCCGTCGCGGGCGAGGCCTCCGGCAACGTGCTCTACTCGGCGGCCTGCAACGGCCACGGCTTCGCCCAGGCGCAGTACGTGGGCCACCTGCTGGCCGACCACGTCACCGGTGCCTCGATGCACGAGGACCTGGCGGCGATCTGGCACGACCGCAAGCGGTTCTGGCCCAGCTTCGTCAGCAACCCCGCGCTGTATCTGGGCTGGCTCGCCGACCGTGCCGCCGACCGATGGGCCGCGATCGGAAATTGACCGCCGTGAGTGGGTCAAATGCCTTGATCATATGACCCACTCACGGTACGGTTATGACTGGCGTCACATTCCGACCCCGGCGGGCGACCCGCTCGGCGGCAGATGTCGGACCCATGGATTGCCGGAGCAAGACGACTCTCGGTCCTCTCTCGCTCGGCAGCGCTGACGAATCGACCCATTGCCGCTCGCCGGCGGGTGTCACCTTTCAAGGAGAAGATCATGTCCATCAAGGAACTGCTTTTCGCGGTCGCGGACATCTGGATGATCGTCGTGGGATTCACCTACGGGATCAAGTTCATCCGGAACTACAAGAACTACCTGCTCGGCATCGAGTGGATCATTGTCGCGACATCGGGTACGAACTTCCTGATCTACGGAATCCTGAAGGCCGGCCACGACAGCCCGATGTACTTCGCGGCGTCCTTCCTTGATGCCTTTTCCCGGTCCGTCGGTATCACGCTGATCCTGGTTCTCGGGCTGATGGCGGTCACCCACCGGTACAAGCCGTCCGTGGCGGTGGACGTCGGTGCTTTCGCTCTCGCTGCGGTGGTGGGTTTCGCTCTCGTCGGGTACACCGAGACGTTCGGTACCCCCGCCAAGATCTTCTTCGTCGTGGTCACCGTGCTCACCACGATCTTCCTGCTCTACTTCGTCAAGCGGCTGTGGGAGATCGACGAGCGCGGGCACGCTGTGTGGGCCGCCATCTCCACCGCCTGCTCCTTCGTCATCGCCGCGATCTACGACTTCGTCCGCATCCCGGGCGACGATGCTGAGCACACGATCTTCTACATCCTCGCGCTGTCCACGTGGGGCCTGCAGATGTTCGTGTTCTACCGCGCCTACCGGGCGTTCGACGACTACAACAAGCGCGTCGACGCCCAGGCAGTGGCCGGTGACGTCTCGGTCACGGCGTAAATCGCAGGTCTTCCCTTCATACGATCCAGAGGCAGGAGCCGAAATGGCAACGCAAGATATGCAGGAAGAAACCACCGAGGTCGTCGTCATCGGCGCCGGAATGGCAGGGCTGACGGCGGCGACAACCCTCGCGCCCCAGGCCCAGGTCGTGGTCCTCGAATCCACCGACCGCACGGGCGGACGCGTCGACACCGTCCGGCAGGGCGACTACTGGATCAACGTCGGCACCCAGTTCACCGAGGGCACCGGCACGCTGATCGACGCCCTCGACCGGCACGGCATCGAAATGGGCTCCCTCGCGGGCAAGAGCGCCGCGCTGCACCTGAACGGTTCGACGGTCGACACCTCGAATCCCTTCGCGCTCATGTTCCGCACGCGCATGACCATGATGGATCGGCTAGGCCTTGCCATCGTCGGTGCGCGCATCCTCGCGGCCACGCCGTTCCTCGAGTCGCAGAGCCGTTTCGCGCAGCGGGTGCGTGCCCGGCTCGACACGAAACTCGCGTCGTATCTGCTCAACGGCGTCCGCTCGGAGCTGGCCGCCACCATTGTCCGGTCGTGGTCGGCGCAGTGGATGGGATGTGACCCGGACGAGACGGCGGCCACCCAGTTCGTCACCTCGGTCGGCATCGCGCTGACCGACCCGGAGAAGGTCCCGAACTTCTCGCTGCCCGCGGGCGGCAACCAGACGCTGACCGACGTGCTGACCGAGGATCTCGGCGCCCGCATCCGCCTGAACTCGATGGTGCAATCGGTGCGCCGCGACGGCGACGGCGTGGTCGTCGACTATCTCGACGGGGACCGCCCCCAGCGGTTGCGGGCGAAGCGCGCGATCGTCACCGCGCCCGCCGACATCACCGAGCGGATCATCCCGGACCTCCCGCAGCAGTACCGGAACGCGTTCAACGACATTACCTACGGCCGCTATGTGGTGGTCGGCTTCTTCACCGACGAAGCCGGGCCGCAACGCTGGGACAAGTACTTAGCCATCTCCGCGCCGCAGCTGTCGTTTCAGGCGGTGTTCAACCACGCCGCGGCGCTGCGCACCGGCAGCGACCGGAAGCCGGGCGGGGCCCTTGCCTGTTTCGCCGGTGGTGGCAAGGCCGACGCGTTGCTCGACCTGCCCGACGAGGAGATCGTGTCGCGCTTTACGAACGACCTGCTCAGCGTGTTGCCCGAGCTGGAAGGAAAGCTGGGGGAGGGCATCCTGCGCAGGCATCGCCGGGTCGTGCCGTTCTGGGCGCCCGGCCGCCGCAAGACGCTCCCCACATTGCGCGACCCGCTCGGAAACATCTATCTCGCGGGCGACTACCAGCTCGATATGCCATCGCTGGCCGACGCCGCAGCCTCAGGTGAGCGTTCAGCGCTGGCGGTACTGGCGAGTCTGGGCCGGTCACGATAGGCCGGCGGTCGGCGCAGTCAGCCTTCGTCAATAGTCGAGGGCGTGCTCCGGTTGACAGACATGCAGGGGAGACGGCAGATATCGGATGATGGCGTCCAGGAACGGGCCGATATCACTCCACGGGGCCGAATCACACAGGACGGGTGCGGCGTCGCCGATGTGGGTGAGGTAGCGGACGCGGTCATACAACTGTTCGGGTGGAGTCTCTCGCGGGCCGAGATCGCCGTCCTGTTGTTCCATCACCGTGTTCACGAGGCTGCGATACCACTGTTCGGCGACTTGCCAATGACTGCCATAGAATTCGGCACCCATCGGTTCGAGCGCCCCCATCGGGACCAGATCGACCACGCCTTCGAACCCGGTACCGATGCCGTGCGGGATCTGCACCGTCAACGGCACCGCCCCGTGCGTGTCGGCGATCGTGCGGACGCAGCGGTCGAAGTCCGCGGCGGGACGATCGAGTCCGGTCACCAGGCACAATCGTGCGACCTGATGGTCGTCGGCAACCCGCAGTATCGTCTCGATCCGGGGCGCGCGCGGCACCGCGGCGTTCATAACCGCGACCACCCCGTCGGCTACCCGGATGGACCGCTCCAGCGTCGCGATGGGCGCGAAGCTCGACAGCTCGGTGAGACGAATCGTGTGATCGACGCGGTCTGTTGTCCACTGGACCGTGGCCGCCGTGCCGGACCTGGTCCCGGCGAAACGGCGGGTCAGCCGGTGGACAACCCGTGTCGTCTCATCAGGGTCCCCGACGATCGTGACGTTGCGGATCGACTGCGGTTCAATGACTTCGGTGCCCATCGTCGTGGTACTCCAGCTCGACTCGAGGATGTCGTCGCATCCTCAATCCGGTCTCACCGTACCCCCGCCCCTGTGCCCGTGAAGCGGATTCCCGCCCCAAAGTAGAACGTGTTCCTATACCGTCGGGCTCGTGCAGAAAGAACAACGCCCTGCCGTGGCCGACTGGTTCACCGCGGACGATGGCACGGTGCGTCTGCAGGGAAGTCGCTGTACTGCCTGCGGCACACCGTATTTCCCGCGCAACGCGCTGGCCTGCCGGAACCCGCAGTGCACAGGTCCCAAGGACGGCTCCGAGCTCGTCGAGTACCTGTTTTCCACCCGTGGCCGGATCTGGTCGTACGCGGACGCCCGCTACAAGCCACCCCCGCCCTATGTCTCGCCAGATCCGTTCGAGCCGTATGTCGTCGCGGCCGTGGAGCTCGAGGTCGAGCAGATGGTGATTCTCGGGCAGGTGGTCCGTGGCCTGACGGTGGATGACCTGGCCGTCGGCATGCCGGTCGAACTGACCCTCGGCGTGCTGTACGAGGACGAGGAAGCGGAACACACGGTGTGGATGTGGAGGCCGGTCGATGACCGAGACCAGTGATCGCGATATCGCAGTCCTCGGTGCGGGCATGCACCAATGGGGCAAGTGGGGGCGCAATTTCGTCGAATACGGGCTGGTCGCGGCGCGCGCGGCACTGGCCGATGCCGGGGTGGACCACCGCGACGTCGGCTACATCGCCGGCGCGGACACGATCCGCAACGGATACCCCGGATTCGTCTCGGGCGCGACATTCGCCCAGGCGCTCGGCTGGACCGGTGCGCGGATCTCGAGCAGCTACGCCGCCTGCGCCTCCGGTGCCCAGGCCATCGCCAACGCGCGCGCCCAGATTCTGGCCGGGTTGTGTGACGTGGCGCTGGTGGTCGGCGCCGATACCACCCCGAAGGGCTTCTTCCAGCCCGTCGGCGGCGAACGCCGCGACGATCCGGACTGGTTGCGTTTCCACCTGCTCGGCGCGACGAACCCCATCTATTTCGCGCTGTATGCCCGTCGGCGCATGGCGTTGCACGGCGCCACGCTCGACGATTTCGCCGCGGTCAAGGTGAAGAATGCCCGCCACGGCCTGAACAACCCGCATGCCCGCTATCGCAAGGAGGTCTCGGCCGAGGAGGTCGCCGCCTCGGCGATCGTCTCTGATCCGCTGCGCCTGCTCGACATCTGCGCCACCAGCGACGGCGGTGCCGCACTGGTGCTGACATCGATGGAGTACGCGAGGCGGCACGGCATCACCGACCCGGTCCGCATCAGGGCGCTGTCGACGGTCACCCCGACGTTTCCGAAAACAGTCCTTGATCTGCCGGATTTCGCGACCGACTCCGCCGTGGCCGTCGAGGTTCCGCCGCGCGAATTCCGTTCCGCCGTCGCGTATGCCGCCTACGAAGAGGCAGGGCTCGGGCCCACCGACCTGTCCTTCGCCGAGGTCTATGACCTGTCCACCGCGCTGGAGCTGGACTGGTACGAAGACATCGGGCTCTGCGAGAAGGGCGGCGCCGAGAAACTGTTGCGCAGTGGCGCAACGACATTGGGCGGACATGTCCCGGTGAACCCCAGTGGCGGCCTTGCCTGTTTCGGTGAGGCGATCCCCGCGCAGGCGATCGCCCAGGTCTGCGAGCTGACATGGCAGCTACGCGGCCAGGCCGAGGGCCGCCAGGTCGACGACGCGCGTGCTGGTATCGCGGTGAACCAAGGCCTCTTCGGCCACGGCTCGGCAATCATCGCCACCCGTTGACCCGGTATCACTCCGTGTTCGGTCCTGTGAGGTGCGGCTGGTAGATCGCGACGGTCGGTGCGGCGCCGAAGATCTCACACCGCCGAGTTCGTCACTTCGATCACCGCAAAAGATCTGGCAGCACCGAGGGGTTGCCGCGATGATCATGTGGTGTTCCACGACGGCGACTACGCGAGAAGATCGTGATGGCGGCTCGGGGTCCGTTGCGGAGCAGGGCGTTTCGGTGGGTGTGGGGCGGGGAGACCGTCTCGATGGTTGGCGACGCCAGTTACGAGGTCGTGCTCGCGTTGCTGGTGCTCTCGGTGACCGGGTCGCCCGCGGCGCTGGGCGCGGTGATGCTCGCCGTCACCGTCCCGCACGGGGCCCTGCTGCTGATCGGCGGTGCGATCACCGATCGGTTCTCGCCCCGGACCATCATGCTGATCAGCCACCTCGTGCGTGGCACAGTGCTGGCCGTGCTGGCAGTCCTGGCAGCCGCCGGCGCCGTGGCCCTGTGGCATCTGCTCGTGATCGGCATCGTGATCGGCATCGCCGAGGCGTTCTTCCATCCGGCCGCCGCCGGCATCCTGCCCAGCCTGGTGAGCAGGGAGGACCTGCCGAGAGCGAACGCGCTGCTCGGAGCCGGTGAACAGGCTGCCAGACTGGCAGGCCCGCTGCTCGGTGGTCTGCTCGTGGCGCTGGCCGGTGCGCCCATCGCGATCGCGTTCAACGCGTTGACCTTCCTGGTCGGCGCGGTGACCGTCCTGGCCGCGCCGCGCCGGAAGGTCGAACCGGTCGAGCGGTTCTCCGCGAAGGCGGTGCTGCGGGAGATAACCTCCGGGTTCGCCTACGCCCGCCGCAGCGTGGAGGTCCGCATCATCCTGCTGCTGGTCGGCGCCGCGACGCTGAGTTACAGCGGATTGTTCGGCGTCGGTCTGCCCACGCTGTCGCAGGACTTCGCCGACAGCTCCGTCGTGCTCGGCGCCATGCTGTCCGCGTGGGGGCTCGGCCAGCTGGCCGGCGCCTTGTCCGCCGCGGCGTTCGGTCTCCCGCGGCGATGGGGCGTGCTCATCGTCGCCATGACGATCGCCGAGGGCTGTTCGTTCGCGGTGCTCGGATTCGTCCCGCACTACCTGATCGCGCTCGTGCTACTTGCCCTGCTCGGTTTCGGTGTCGCCTACTCGACCGACGTCGCACTGCCGACCTTCGTGCAGACCACCGCCCCGGAGACGATGCTCGGCCGGGTGAACAGCCTGATCGACCTACCCAGGGCGGTCCTGTCGCCACTGTCGCTGGCAGCCTTCGGTTTCCTCGCCGCAGCCGGCGTCCGCTGGGCCTTCCTCGCCGCCGCCGTCCCGATGCTGCTGGCCGGGATCGGCTTGGTGTTGAGCGGGCACGCCACCACACTGACAAGTGGTTCGGGTGCGGACGCGGATCTGGACGGCACAGCCGACCAGTCGGTCCCCCAAACGACCTGACCCTCGTATCAAGCACCAACCTTGACAGCCGATCACCGTTATCGGCCTGTCGTAGTTGGCGATTCCGGCAAGAGTCCCCATCAGGCCCTCCGGTTTCGCCAACCGCCTAAGGTGTGGGTGCGGCGTGGCCGCACAGTCAGATATGCGTGAACAGCGACATTTCCGTGGGTATTTTCCATCGAATCGAAAGGCGCTGCATGGCTATGGATTTGACACAACTCGAACTACTGACCGAGCTGGAGCCGGTAGTGGCGGTCAACATCGACCGGCACGTGGCCACGGCCAAGGACTGGTGTCCGCACGACTACGTTCCCTGGGACGAGGGCCGCAACTTCGCCGCGATGGGTGGCGAAGATTGGGAGCCCGGGCAGTCACGGTTCTCCGAGGTCGCCAAAGTCGCGATGATCACGAACCTGCTGACCGAGGACAACTTGCCTTCCTACCACCGCGTGATCGCTGAGAACTTCTCTCGCGACGGTGCGTGGGGTACCTGGGTCGGCCGCTGGACCGCCGAGGAAAACCGCCACGCTATCGCCATGCGTGACTACCTCGTCTGTACCCGCGCTGTCGATCCCGTCGCCTTGGAGAACGACCGTATGGTGCATTTGACCCGCGGTGTACACGCGCCGGAGGGCTTCGGTGGGGTGCTCGACCAGGTCGCGTATGTGACATTCCAGGAGTTGGCTACCAGGGTCAGTCATCGCAGCACAGCACGGGTCTGCGACGATCCGATCGCCGAACGGATGCTGCAGCGCATCGCGGCCGACGAGAATCTCCATATGATGTTCTATCGCAACGTCACCGGTGCCGCCTTCGACGTCGCTCCCGATCAGACGATGGAGTCCGTGACCAGGATCGTGAAGACGTTCGCCATGCCGGGCACCGGCATGCCGAACTGGCGCCGCAACGGCGTGCTGATGGTCAAGCACGGAATCTACGACCTGCGCCAGCACCTCGACGAGGTCGTGTTGCCGGTCCTGCGAATCTGGAACGTCTTCCAGCGCACCGACCTCACCGCACGCGGCGAGCGCAGCCGCGAAGAACTCGCCGAGTACGTCGAAAAACTCACTCGTGACGTCATCCGCTTCGAAGAACAACGCGCGCGCATCCTCGCTCGCGACGCGGCACGGACCGGATAGGGCACCTGGATGTCGCAGTCGGGCGAACATCGCGCGACTGCGACATCCTGCGCCGTGGGCACCGAGGCTACGCCGCTACCCGAAGTAGCCCGTGTAGTCGCTGAAAGGCACCTGGCCGTTGGGGCTCGCTTTGATGGCGTCGGCGATCGGCGGGGGTATGGGTGCCCAGTACGCGGGCATCCCGGCCGCCAGGGCCGGATTCAAGATGTAGATCAGGGCGAAGTTCACGATCCACAGCGGCGGAGCCATCGACATGCCGACCTCGGAGCTCACGCCCGCCTTGGTGTTGGTCACCAGCTGGGCTGTACCCGAAATCTGTTGTGCTGCAAAGCCATACGCGGCTTGCACCGTGTAAGCCGACCGGTAGAGCGCGATCAGGCTCCGAACCGCATCGTTGTCCCGCAACCAGTTGCCGACATAACCGCCGGGCGCGATCAAGGTGTTGACCTGTCTGGTCGGCGCATCCGCGTTGGCCGGGCTCTGCAGTAGCCCACCGGGGTTCACGTACAGCCCGTAGCTGGCCAGCACCGAGGGCGTGCTCTGCCCGTCGACCTCGGAATAGAGGGGGCGGCCGACCGTATTGGTGAGGATCTGGACGCAGGCGACGATCACTTCCGCCGCCTCGCGGCTTCCCCCGACGCCGCCACCGGTGCTGAGATCGTGATACTGCTGCTCGGTCAGGGCGTCAGCTCGGCTCAGGCCCACCTGACCGGCGATCGCGTCGGCCAGTGCCTGACCGAGCGGCTGGTTGAGCTGATCCGGACTCGTTATCTGCGTCGGTGCCAGGTGTTCGTAGGCGGGCGCACCGGCGAAGGGGATCGCGAACCCGGTGTCCGCGGTGTTGGTTATGGGTTGCGCAGAAGTCGTCTGGGTGGCCGCCAAGGACAGCACACACGCACCGATCAGTGCCAGTACCGAGATGGTCCCGTGTCGGGCTGATCCGCGCCGACGCCCCGAGCTCGCTAACCACATGTTGCGCATAGTCGACCTCTCAGAGCACTGTCGGACGAGGTGAACATCAGCTTCGAAGTCAGTCAAAGTCGTGACCTGCGCTGTGTCAAGTCCCGCGCCTATTCGCTCTCACGTGTCCCGGTTGGGTCGACGAGCCGCGTCATCGGGAGCAGTCGAGGCCACCGACCCGGACCATCGCCCGCAAGCCGACGGCGCGCTGCCGCCCGGCCCGGCGCCGTCATCGCGGGCCTGACTTTCGACGAATGTTCGAGCGACGAAAACGCCAGCGCTGAAACGGGTATCAGTACCACGTGGATGATCGAGTTCGGCGACGCGCGTCTGACCGGGGGCGTTGCGGATCGGCAGATGTAGTCGGTTTTGGTAACAGTGGCGGTGTTGCCGAGGTGGCGCGCAGCGTTTTCTGGACTGCCGGTGGCGTTGTCGACTGCGGTGAATGCGGTTCGAGCCGATGCCCGATCGGCGATACAGGGTCGCGCCGGCTTCGGTAATACTCGGAACTGGCGTCGGTCGACCGGGGTCGCTCGGCAACCGACGGGTAGCCACGTCAAATCTCCGGGGACAAGAAAACCCCTCCGACCGAGGCTTGGGTTCTAGGGATCGTCGCAACACCCCAGTTCAGGGGAGATTGCGATGGACTTCCAGATCCGGGCGGATCGGAAACCTCAGGGCCGTAAGA